>JBJEJM010000031.1:0-25768 GCA_051878075.1 Clostridium sp.
AAATATAACATCACCTTTAAGTGGTATTAATCTGCTTTCTTTTGAAGGTTCATGAGTCTTCCAGGCAAATTTTCCTGTGATTTCTTCTGTTTCACATAATCCTGTTCCATTTTCAACTACTGATGATAATGTAACAGTTCCTTCATCAACTTCTTCTTCTTCATCTAATGCATTGAATATTCTTTCAGCACCAGCAAGTGCAGCAAGTATTACATTAAGCTGCTGTGAAACTTGTTGTACTGGCTGAGTTATCTGACGTACATATTGAAGATATGCAACAAGTGAACCTACGTCAAATGAACCTTTTATAGTCATTAATCCACCAACACAGCATGTTACAGCATAATTAATATGCGATAAATTTCCAAGAGCAGGCATCATGAAACCAGCAAAAGTCTGAGCTCCTGTAGATGCTTTTCTTAATTCTTCATTTAACTCTTTAAACTCATCAATGGCTTTATCTTCATGACAGAATACTTTGATTACTTTTTGCCCTTCTATCATTTCTTCAACATAACCATTTAATTTACCCATGTCTCTTTGTTGCTCACCAAAGTATTTCTTACTTTTAGCTCCTACAAACTTCATGATTAAGAACATTATACCTAATGTACAAAATGTAACAAGAGATAATACTGGACTTAATACAACCATCATTACTATTACACCGATAAATGTAAGACCAGATGATAAAATATTAGTTACACTATTATTTAATGCTTCACTTATATTATCAATATCATTTGTATAAAGACTCATTAAGTCTCCATTTGTCTTGCTGTCAAAGAATTTAACAGGTAAGTGCTGCATTTTATTGAATAAATCGCTTCTTATATCTTTAATAGCATTTTGTGAAATATAGATCATTATTTTTCCATAAGCAAATGAAGATAATGCTCCAGCAGCATAAATTCCTCCAAGGACAGCAAGCATCTTTACAAGACCTTTGAAATCCCCTGGTATAATATAATCATTTATTATAGGCTTTAAGAAATATGATCCCGATATCATAGCAAATGAGCTTATTAGTATAAATAGAATTACAGCCATAAGCATGCATTTATATTTTCCTATATATTTGAATAATCTGCCTAAAGTCTTTTTAAGATTCTTAGGCTTTGGAGCACCTTTTTTTGCACCATGTTTTACATTACTCACCGAAACCAGCTCCTTCCTGTTGAGAATTATATACATCTTTGTAGATTTCACTATTTACCATAAGTTCTTCGTGAGTTCCCATAGCTGAAATCTTACCATCGTCCATAACAATAATCTTATCTGCATCTTTTACAGAATTTATTCTCTGAGCTATTATTATCTTTGTTGTATCTTTTAAGTCTTCTTTAAATGCAGTTCTTATCTTTGAATCTGTAGCTGTATCTACTGCACTTGTACTGTCATCTAAAATAAGAACCTTAGGTTTCTTTAATATTGCTCTTGCAATACATAATCTCTGCTTCTGTCCACCAGATACGTTAACTCCGCCTTGACCTAAATCCATATCATATCTTCCTGGAAGTCTGTCGATAAATTCATCAACACATGCAATTTTACAAGCATGCTCTATTTCTTCCATTGTGGCATTTTCATTACCCCATCTTAAGTTATCTATAACACTTCCTGAGAATAATGTATTCTTTTGAAGAACCATTGCAACTTCATTACGTAAAGTTTCTATGTTGTAATCTTTAACATTTACTCCACCTACAAGGACTTCACCATTATTTGCATCATATAATCTTGGAATAAGCTGAACAAGACTTGTTTTTGCAGAACCAGTTCCACCTATAACACCTATAGTTTCACCGCTCTTGATATTTATAGATATATTTTCAAGATTAAATTCTTCACTGTCATCTTCATATTTGAAGCTTACATTTCTGAATTCAATATCTCCATTTTTAACAGTTGAAACGTTGCTTTCTCCATCAACTATATCTGCTTCTTCTTCTAAAACTTCTAAAATACGTTTAGCAGAAGCAATTGAACGAGAAATCATCATAAGAACCATAGCAACAAGCATTAATGAAATAAGTATTTGAGTTGAATAAGCTATAAAGCTTGTAAGCTTACCAACTGTAAGGCTTCCTTCATAAACCATGTGTCCGCCAAACCATAATATTGCAATTATTGAACTGAAGATGATACCCTGCATTATAGGCATAGCAAGAACCATAAGACCAAATGATTTAGTTGCTGTTTCTTTTAATCCTTCATTACCTTCTTTGAACTTTTCTTTTTCTTTTTCTGCTCTAACGAAAGATTTAACAACACGTACACCAATTAAGTTTTCTTGAACTAAAGTGTTCATTTTGTCCACTTTCTTCTGCATTACTCCAAATAAAGGACCAACTTTTTTAACAAGTGTTCCTATTGAAACAACAAGTATAGGAAGAGAAACTGCAAAAATCAATGCAAGTTTTGGACTTATGTTAATCGATAAAATTATAGCAACTATAAGCATTACAGGAGCCCTTACAAGAAGCTTGATTCCCATAGTAATTGAGTTTTGTACTGCTGTAATATCTGTAGTAAGACGAGTAATTAATGATGCAGTACTAAACTTTTCAATATTCTTAAATGAATATGTCTGAATCTTTTCATATTGTGCCTGTCTTAAATTTGCACCAATTCCCTGTCCCGCTATTGCTGCAAATCTAGACAGAAGTATTCCAAATGTAAAAGATACAAGTGCCATTGTTACCATCATAAGTCCTAATTTTATGGTATAAGGCATGTTATTTGACGGTATTGCTTTATCCACAATATCAGCCATTACCAATGGAATAAGTAATTCAATAATAGCTTCCATGGCTGCACATGCTGCTGCAAAACCTAAAAACTTTTTATACTTTCCTGAATAGGAAAATAACTTCTTTATCATTTGTTTCACCTCTCTAGTTAATATGTATTACTATGTGACAAAACACATAGCATACTATCTATTATTATAATAAAGTGCTTTAAAGCACATATTTACATAACTCTAAAAATTATTCTCCTAGGTTTTTTAATATTCGTTTAAGGAGTCTCTTTAAAAACTCGATTTCATCTTCTGAAAAACCATTTAAAATCTGCTTTTCTTTTTCATGTCTCATATACTCTACAGCATATCGTGCAAACTTTTTGCCTTCATCTGTTAGTTTATGACATTTATATCTTCCATCTTCTTCACAACAATGCCTTGATATGAATTCTTTCTGTTCAAGACGTTTTACAACTCCTGTTACTGTAGGATTAGTGAGATGCAGATGTTTTTCAATATCTTTTTGGTATATATTTCCTTTACACTCATTAAAATATAGATATATGAGTATATTTGCCTGAACTCCTGTTAAATTATATTGCTGCAGATCTCTGTTAGCTTCCTTAAACATAGAATGGGAAATATGCTGAATAAGACCTCCTATAAGTGGATCTTCAATATATTCCTTCACAATAATCACCCCATTTCATAAATAATACATAGTATACAATGTATTTTAAATATTTTTATGTTTTTTGTCAATAATCGTCACCAAATTAATGATAATTACTTTCAAATTACACATTTTTATATTATCGTATTAATTTTATAATACTTTTAGCATTAATATACAAAAAAATAGTCTGATTATTATTTCTCATACATAGAAAAATAATCAGACTATTTTCAAAACTTTTTTTGAAATTCTATCACAACACTACAATTATTTAATTTTATATCTCTTAAGGTTCAACACCTTCTATTACTGCATCATCATATAATACTACTATATGGTCTGCATCTTTATATGAATAGTCATTAAGCTGATTAAAATCTTTCCAATCAGAATTTGCTATTCTTATCTCCATTGATGCATTATCACCTTTTTCTAAAAGAGATGATACGTCTTTAAAAGAAAGTTCTAAATAAGTATCTGCTCCTTCAACTGGATTCTCTACTTTATTAAAAGTATAATTTATATTCTTTTTTAGATTTACATAGAATGGAGCCTTATTTAATATGATACTTGCGCTATCAGTATATAGAGTCTGAGACTTATTTGAATCATTGGTAAAGTAATAGCGAATTTTCACCTTATTTAAATCAATATCTTCTTTTCCATCATTAGATAAAATGATTTTTCTACAAATAGTATTAGTTACTGCCTTCTCATTACCTTCTGCAGTAAGCTTTAAGCCTTCTATGCTTGAATATTTAATCTTCACCTTAACTTTTTTGCTTGCTAATACACCAGCACTTTCGGATTCTCCTTTTACTTCTAACTTAACATTTTCAATGCCTTTCTTATCTGTCTCTGGTGTATATTTTATAATAGGCTGTCCTTTTTCAGATTCTGCCACTTCTTTGCCATCAGCAAATAATTTATAAACAGCAGTTTTATCAGTATTATCTGGATCTATTAAATTATCTATTTTAATTTCTATTGTTGGATTCTTTGTAATATCCAAAACTTCACCATCTTTAACATTACTTATCTTTAATTTTGGAAGCATTGACTGTGTTATTTTGAAATTAACTTTAAATTTGCTGTTTTTACTTTCTACTACTTCTCCATTATCCAAATGAGCCTTAGCAGTAACTTCTACATCTTTAGAATCTTCTTCATTGTCAGGATCTCTCAAATAAGAAAAATCCTTAGTAATTTCATAAGGTTCTTTTTCTGCTTTACCTATACTTTCTCCATTAGCAAAAAATTCAACATAATCTACATTAGCTTTCTCATCATTTTTTTCTATTACTGCTTTTAACTTAGTATATGCTTCTTTTGTATTATAATCATCTATACCATCTACTGCACTTGTTTCTAATTTGATTTCAGCACCTTTACTTGGATTATTTCCATAAACCTGTGTATCTCCTAAATATACTGGAATGTTTTCATTTAATGCTTCTTCTTTAGTCATACCATTTCTGCTAAAATCATTAGATGGATCCCAGTGAACTTTATAATTAGAATCCATACCAGCCACTAAAGCAAATTGCAATTCCCTAGTTCCATGAAAACTATTTCCTGTCCAATCTAGCTCTACATAATAAATTCCATTATTTTCATCATAAGCATATGGTCCGCTTATAGTACAGCCCTTTTCACCCATTGCTTTGCACTGATCGTACATAACAGCTGTATTTACATCATCTATACTTTGTCCTGCCTTCTTTAATTCAGAAATATTAAAGTAATATCTTGCTTTCATATTAGATTCAAATGTTGGAGGGCAAGTTGTATCATTATGAATTTTAACATTTACCTGAGTTCTTTCACTATTTTCCTGTTCTATTTTAGATGTAGCATAATATGGTCTTTCATCCTTTTGATCATCCCTGAAGTTTTCTACTGCCTTCTGTCCTTGTCCATAATTCTCATAAAGACCTGCTAAAGCTCCAACAAAAGCTGCATTATAATCTATAGCAACTTCATTTTTAACAAAATCTGTTCTTACATCTTCATAGTTATCCTTATCATCTGGTCCTCCAACAAGTGCACCCCATAAAGTATGCTTGCTTTCTTCTGGTTCTACCATACTGTTGCTGTCTGAACCATGTGATGCTCTATGATGAGGATGTTTTGCTGAATTTTCATCATATCCAACTTCATAGCATACATGTTCTGGATTATCACCTAATATGTAATCCATCTGACTCTTTGCCCAATCTGTAAATTCTTTATTTGGTTTATATTTATTATAAACTAAAGCACAAAGCTGAGCTGCTGTATTATACCTTGCAGATCCCCAAGTAGTTAATACCCTGAAACCTGCTGGTGTTGCCTTTAAGAAAGTACCGTCACTTGCATCTTCATGCTGTACTCCTGACCAGTATTCTGCATTCCATCTAAAGAAATACCATATCTTAGGATCATTGGTGGCAGGTGCAAGTTTAGCAAAAACTCCTCCCCATACTGTATCCCATGAATGAGTCCAGATATTCTGCCATGTACTATCTGTTGTATTAATTATTTTCTTCATGTATCCTGTATAATGACCACTTTCATCTACTGCAGTAATATCATTTATATAAGATTCATCTTGAGTTGCATAATATAACCATACTGCTGCCCATGACATTTCATCTTCATCATAACTTGAGTTATAAAAACCTCCTGAGAATCCTAGTCCTCTATTTTTTACTGCAAATTTATATAAAGCTTTTGCTGTATCTAAAGATTTTTCTGCATACTCCCTGTCACTATCCTTAAAATTAAGATAATTAACAGCAAGTGAAGCTGCTGCTTCTGCACACTGATCACTGGCTGGAGTTTCAGGTGTTGCAAAAAAGGCTGGTCTTGCTGTAGTCTGAAGCTCTGGTGAACCCCAGTATGTATGATCACTGGTTCCATCTCCTACTTGATAAGCAAAAGCTACTACATCACCTTCTGAATTTCTAAAAGTACATCTCATAAAATAATCATTAAACCATCTTAAAATATTTTCAATATGATCCTTTTCTCCTACCTTTTCATAAGCATCTTTAAATTCATAGTATCCCCAGCCAAGAGTAGAAGCTGCGTATCCTTGTGGAAGACCAAATTTAACATGATCTCCTGCATCATGAAATCCGCCACTTAAATCTACTGTTCCATCTCCATCTGGATCTAATGCATCTTTATTAGTTTCAATAAACTCCTTAGACATATTAGTTCCTTTTCCTGAATCATCTTTTGGCTTTAACGGAACATGTTTATCTTCTTCATGGCAATTTCCTCTCCAGCTTAATTTATTATTGCCATTCTCTACATCTCCACACATATTTGCATCATAAAAATACATAGACAATTGAAATGCCCTTGCATAATTGTAGCTGCTATCTTCTTTTGTTTTCTGACTAGTATCTGCATTTGCTTTTTCTGCCGCTGCTGATTTAGTTAATCCTAAAGGTAACATCATAGAAGCGGCAAGTACAATAGATAAAATTTTTTTTAACTTCATTTAATCACCTCTTAAAGATTCATTTGTTATAGATATTACAATTTTCATCGTTATTACTCAACATATTTTACCTAAAATGTAATTTATGCGGCGTGATTCTATTGTACTTTTTATAATCAGAAATTTTTTATTTACTAAATATAATAAAAGCACTGCTATTTCTATCTAACAGTGCTTTTAATTTATCTATTATCTATTTTTTCAGGATATAAATCATGATTCATCATTCTATACTCAGCCATTTTTTCAAATTTTGTTCCCGGTTTTCCATAATTGCAGTAAGGATCTATGCTGATTCCCCCTCTTGGAGTAAATTTTCCCCATACTTCAATATATCTTGGGTCCATAAGTTTTATTAAATCCTTCATTATTATATTAATACAGTCCTCATGGAAATCTCCATGGTTTCTAAAACTAAATAGATATAATTTTAAAGACTTGCTTTCAACCATCTTAACATCTGGTATGTAACTTATATAAATAGTTGCAAAATCTGGCTGCCCTGTTATTGGACATAGACTTGTAAATTCAGGGCAGTTAAACTTTACAAAATAATCATTTTCCTTATGTTTATTGTCAAATACTTCAAGTACCCCTGGATTATAATCATAATCATACTTTGTTCCCTGATTTCCAAGAAGGGATATTCCCTCTAATTCTTTATCTTTTCTTCCACTTGTATTCATATTGTCTCTCCTAAAATAATATTATCACTTTTAAATCTATAAATTTAATCAGCTTTTACAGTTTATTAATTTATATTTTAATTATCTTTCATGATCATTTTTCCACTTAAGATATTTTTCAAGACCTCTTTTTCTTAATTTGCATGAAGGACATTCGCCACATCCATCACCAATTATGCCATTATAACATGTCAATGTTTTTTCTCTTACATAATCAAGCTTTCCAAATTCATCAGCCATTTTCCAAGTCTCTGCCTTATCAATCCACATTAATGGAGTATGAATTACAAAATCATAATCCATTGCAAGATTCATTGTTACATTTAAAGATTTTATAAATATATCCCTGCAGTCAGGATATCCACTGAAATCTGTTTCACATACTCCTGTAACAATGTGCTTTGCTCCTTTTACTTTTGCTAATACGCCAGCAAAGCTTAAAAAAAGCATATTTCTTCCTTCTACAAAAGTTGAAGGTGGTGCACCATTTTCACCCATTTTTATTTCTATATCATCTCTTGTTAATGCATTTGGTGCAAGCTGGTTTAAAAGCCCCATATCTAAAATGTGATGTTCGACTCCAAGATCTTTTGCAATATTTTTTGCACACTCTATTTCCAATTTGTGTTTTTGATTATAATTAAATGTTACTGCTATAACCTCATCAAATTTTTTAAGTGCCCAGAACAGACATGTTGTGGAATCTTGTCCACCTGAAAATACAACAACTGCTTTTTTATTCATTTCTTATCTCCTAACTTGATTTTTAATATATTTATAAAAAATAACTTCTTGTTTCAACTGACTTCTGTATAAAACAGACATATCAATTGAAACAAGAAGTTAATGAAAAAGGTTTGTTTTATTAATGGAAAATAATAAAACAAACCTATAATTCAAATTCTATACAAATAATAATTTCAATTTAAATAGCCTAGTTTTATTTAAGGACAGGATGGTCTAAATGAACTGTCCATATTAAATTTTATTTTTTGTTTATTGCTGATTGAGATATAATTTCTTCTATTTTAATAAAAGAAGTACTTCCTGCCTTAACATTGAATCTTTTTCAAATGCTCCAGTAAATGTAGTTGTAGTAGTTAATGTTCCTGGTTTCTTTATTCCCCTTGCTGTCATACAGCTGTGTTCACCAGTAATTATAACACCTACATCCTTTGTTTCAGTAATCATGGATACTATTTCTGCTATATCTTCACCAATACGTTCCTGAAGCTGCAGCCTCTTTCCAACCATATCCGCAATTCTTGCAATTTTACTTAAACCTATAATCTTTTCCTTTGGAATATAAACAACATTAACCTTCATGTTATACATTAATGCAAGATGATGTTCACAGTAACTATGTATTGGTATATCCCTTACAATAACCATGTTATTATTTATTCTTTCCACACAGCTTTCTTCTTCAAAAGTAGTTCCAAACATTTCTGCTATTTCTTCATTGCTGTGAGTCATTCCTTCAAATACTTCTTCATACATTTTTGCTACTCTCTTCGGTGTGTCTTTAAGCCCTTCTCTATCTGGATTATCTCCAATGGCTATTAAAATTTCCCTTATGCATTCCTGAATTTTTTCAGTATCTATTTTTTTCTTCATATTTATACCCCTATTCTCTTTACAAGTAATCTTATCTTAAGTCTTATAAACAATATATTAAAATTATGCTTATTCCCTATTTAAAATCAATTAAATTGTAACACATTAAGTCAATAATATAAACCATAATGAGTATATTCACTAGTTATATCTAGTTATAACAAAAATCAATACCTGTTTTTTATATTCCTAAACCCCTCTTGCATCTTTATCCCATATTACTTTATGAAGCTGAATTTGAAGTTTTACTTTATTCATATTTTTATCTTTCATAAATTCAACTATAGTATTCAATTCAATACTGCCAGATACTGGACTCAAATAAACCTTACACCTGCTTGTTAAATTATAATCCTTTATAATTAAATATGCCATATTAAGGTCTTCCATGCTTCCAATTACAAATTTATATACATCATTTTTCTCAACACATTTAAGATTATTATAATCCATTTTTTGTGTCATTTTACTGCTTGGAAGCTTAAAATCAACAATATAACTTATATTTCCTTTTGTATGTTTTTTCTTAAATGGTTCAATATCAATGCTTCCATTAGTTTCAATATGAATATTCAAATTTTCATCTTCATTAAGAACATCTAATAATTCATCTATATTTTCCTGAATTAAAGGTTCTCCTCCAGTTAAGGTAACATTATTTACATTGTTTTTCTTTATATAATCATAAATGTCTTCTGCAGATAGTCTTTCATTGATATCTTCACTATTCCATGAATATTTTGTATCACACCATGAACATCTTAAATTGCAGTTTTGAAATCTTATAAAAGTTGCAAGCTCTCCAGAACTAGGACCTTCTCCATCTACAGATAAAAATTTTTCTATTACATTAAACATCTTTTTCTCTCTCATTTCTATTATCAAATTTAATTCTGTATAACTGCTGATTGCCAAAAATATCATTCCTGTCTTATCAGATTAACAGATATTTTAAATATTTCTTCCCTGACTATGAGTTTTTAGTTTTAAGATTTTGGCAAATATTAATCTTCTTCGGAATAAATACAACTGTTATTTGGTGTTTCAAAAAGCTCCACTTCATATATGGGAAGTCCTTGAGATTTCAATCTGTTAAAAATATCTCTTGACATTTCTTCAGCTGTTGGCCTGTAATCAACAAAATAAATATCAAAATTATTTGGAATTTCTTTGAGTTTTTCTCCAACTTTTCTTCCATCTTCATTATTTTCAATTATAAGTTTATGATCAAAAGTATCTCCTATATTTTTAAGGGCTTCTTTAAAATTAGAAAAATCATCTATCATCCCTCTGCACTGCCCTTCCTGTTGAAGAGTTTTACTTGCAATTTTAGCTATAAGCCTATATCTATGTCCATGTATATTAGAACACTTTCCTTCATACCCACTCAAATAATGAGCCATATCAAATTGTATTTCACTTTTTAATTTAAACATAAGTTTTTCTCCTTATTTGTTATTTATTCTAAGCTCATTAATTAAGCAGAAAAGTGGCTAAAAATCAAACATTCAGCCACTTTTTCTAAAAATTAATATTAGTTTTATACTATAAAAAAACTGCTTATTATTTCAACCATAATAAACAGACTCATATTCTTTAAATATTAATAATATTAATAGCCTAGTTTTGTTTAAGGACAGGATGGTCTAAATGAACTGTCCATTATTAAATTACTGTACCATAATATCACATATTAATTATGATTGCAAATTTAATATCACTTCTAGATTTTTTTAACTCTGCCTTTACTAATAAATTTGTCAATTTAAACTGAAATATGTACAATATTTATTCCTTAATGAATGTCAATATGCTATAATAATTATCAATGTATTAAGTTACAAACTTATTGAGGAGGTCTTCTTTTGAAAAATAACACAAACTTTATACATAATTTTGCCTATAGTATTTTTAATTTTAAATCTTATAGGGAATTTTTATCACAAGGCTTATTTAAAGCTATTTTATATCTTTTTATTGTATCAGCTGTCTTTTCAACTCTAGGCAATATAAGTATATTGAATACTTTTAATGATGATATTACAAGATTAGAAAATAAATATATACAGGAATCTCCTGAATTTGAACTTAAAAATGGTGTCCTTACTATAGATTCAGAAGAACCTGTTATTTATAAATATACTGGTGATTCACCTATATTGAGTATTTTTATTAAAGATTTTCTTATAGGAGATGTTCTTATATCCGATACAAGCGGAAATAGTGATGTATCAATATTAAATGATTATACTAATGGGACATATATTGATTCAAAATCAATATATGCTAAAAAAAATGGAGAAATAATTGCAAATATTGATTTTTCGCAAAATAATTCTTTAACATTGAATAAAGAAAGCTTAACAGGTTATTTCCAATTATTCAAAAATACTTTTGATATTGTACTATTAATAGTAAATCCAATAGTTAAATTTTTAGATAACTTAATTTCTGTTTTTGTTATAATTGGACCTATGACTTTAATATTAAGCAGGAACCTAAAGCAGAAACTAAGTTACCGTGAATCTTCAATTATTGGGATATATGCAATGACACTGCCTATAATTCTAAATTCATTAATGACAGTATTAGATATTTATATATCTGAATTTGCATTCATATTCTATATGCTTACTTTATTCTACAGCATATTTGCTATTAGAGGCATTAATTCAACTAAAAAAATAGATACAATACTTTAAAAATATAAAAGTTTACCAGCAGAATTTACTGCTGGTTTTTTTGCCTAATATTTTAAATATTATTTTAGTTACACCCTGCCCATTTATAGTATATCCATAAATGTTTACATCATGTACCATAGTTGCATTACTATAAATTTCATATATACATATTCATTCCGTTTGCTTTTAAATATTCATGCTTTTCCTTGTAATCAGGCATAATCTCTTCAACCAGATTCCAGAAATCCTTCGAATGATTTCTATGAACAAAATGGCACATTTCATGGAGAACAATATATTCAATGACATCTTCTCTTGCCATACTGCATCTCCAATTAAAAAGAATTGCATTTTTCCCTGTGCAGCTTGCCCATCGCCTCTTCTGTTCCTTTACTCTTACTTCACTAACTTTATCTTTAAAGAAATTTTCATATAATTTTATTTTCTTTAATACAATTTCCTTAGTCTGTTCTCTATACCACTTTTCCAGTGCCTTCCTCATTTCATCTTCATCCTGAGTATTTGTGTAAATGATAAAATGTGTATCATCATAAGGGCTTTTTAATGTTTTCTTTCCTAATACAGCTCTTGTTCCTTTATACTCTGTTCCATATACTATATGAAGTGGATATTCATTTCCAAGATACATAAAAGTACTGCCATCTTCAAACTTTCTTATAATTTTTCTACTATCAGCCCTGCTCATTTGTTTCTGCTTTTCACTTATCCATGAAGCCTTTTTCATTACAATATCTATAATTTTTTCATCTGGCATTCTTAGTGGAGTTATTACAGTTACCCTGCTATCTGTATCAACTTTAATGCATATGCTCTTTCTTTTTCTTTTAATAACCTGGAATTCTATAACTTTATTTTTATATTCTATCTGCATATCTTCACCTATTCTAAAGTTTTTATAATACCTTAAATCTACTAATGCTTCCTAAATATAATGAAATTTATTCTTAATAAAAATCTGCAATTATTCAAGCAGCGTATTTTTCTATTTTAATTAAAAGAAATTTATTTAAATTTTTTTAGACATAATAATCATATTTTCATCAGTTTCAAACCCATTCTTTTTATAAAAACCTTCTGTGCTGTCTCCGTGTAATGTCATAAGAAATACTCTTTTTATATTTTCTTCTCTTAATTTCTCTATATACTTATTCAATAATATGGTTCCATAACCCTTACCTTTAAATTTACTGCTAATACAAAATTCAAGTATTTGAAAATGCATTCCATCATAATATTGTTCGCTTCTACCCAAAATAATTCCTGCTAATTCATTTTCGTGGTAATATTCCATTCCTATGAAGCCAGGCATATTTATTATATCTGAAAGCCTCTTGCTTGCAGTTTCATATGTCCATTTGTCATTCCATGATGAATTATTGAAAGAATCTATAAATAATTCAGAAATTTCTTTTATATCATTTAAGTCAATCAATTTTATCATAATATTATTTTTAATAGCATAATAAACATTAACGTTAATCTGCTATTATATATCCTCCTTTTTATATTTTAAAAATTTTATGTTTTATAGGCATTAATCACCAATTCCGTATTGGTTATATACCTATTAAAATATATTATAAAACAAAAAAATCTCTTAATAAATCATTTTCTAATGAATATTATTGATTTCTAAATATATATTTAAATTAAGGACATTTAATTAATCTTTCAATTCAATAATATTAAGGAGCTGATTATTTTGGGTTCTATTTTAAAATTTAATTCTGTAAGTGCAACTTATGTTGACAGTTCACATGCTAATAATAATTTTTACGGCAGTAAAAATATATATGCTGGAAGTTATCATAAAACCTCATGCTCAACTGTAATGTTTAAATCTCTTATCCAATTTGATTTAGACACTATTGAAGATCGTCCTCTTTCTTATGTATATTTATGTCTTTATGTAAACGATATTAATACAGATACAAGCTATTACAGCAACAATACTTTTTCAGTTTATAGAAATATTCAGGATTATGATCCTAAATCTGTAACCTGGAATACAACTCCTGAAACAGATAGCCTTGTAACTGTCAGTATCCCATCAAATGAAATAAAAAATTACATGAGAATAAATATAACTTCTATAGTCAACAGCTGGCTCAAAGATAATAAGATTAATTTTGGAATCACAATAGAAGCCAATAATTTCTACTCTTCTTTAGCAAAATTTGCTTCAGTAGATTCAGCAAATCCACCTTTACTTTTTGTTGAATATAAAAACCCCAAATTCGACTATAATTTGTACAATGAATACAAATCACAAAGCTTCCGCTAATTAAAAATGTATACAATATTTTAATAAAATAAAGAGAATAATTTCTAATCCACTTTATTCTCTTTATTTAATATATAAATATTATAAATATGACTTTTAACTTAATATGACAGACTTAAAATTCATACTATATTAAAAGATATAATTAACATATAAAATTATCTAAATTTCTGGAATTTCACAATGCATTTTTTTATCTGCTTCCTGCCATTCCACTATATATCCACTTCCATGTGAACAGAATATAGAATTTGACGTATATTCAATATCATTATTTTTATTATAATTTCTTCTTTCAATAACTTCTTCACTATTATGACATAAATCATATCCATCATAAACAAGACTTATGGAACCTGTTCCCCTTGTAAATGCTGCAACCTCCATAGTATAATCCATAAAAGTTGAAATTGGTCCTCTTCCTCTGATTATTATTTTATCACCTTTATTTTCTGGCTCTTCAAATTCTCCATGCAGCTTTTGTATATCAGTCATGACTCTTCCTATATAATCTGATGATACTTCAATAGTAAATTTATAATAAGGTTCAAGCAGAATATTTTCAACTTTTTCAAACCCTTGTCGCAGTGCCCTATATGTTGCTTCCCTAAAATCTCCTCCACATGTATGTTTAAGATGGGAACGTCCATTTAACAGTGTAATTTTTATATCTGTAATTGGAGAACCAGTTAACAATCCATGGTGTTCCCGTTCAAATATATGACTTCTAACAAGCTTTTGAAAATTAATACTCAAATTATCTACATGGCATCTGCTTTCAAATGATATTCCACTATTTCTTTCTGCAGGCTCAATTTTCATAATAACTTCAGCATAATGTCTTAATGGTTCAAAATGACCACAGCCAATAGTTTTTTCTCCTATTGTTTCCTTATACAAAATTTCGCATGGGCCAAATTCTACATTTATATTAAATCTTTCATTAACTATATCCTTAAGAACTTCCAGCTGAATCTTACCCATTATATGAACATGAAGTTCTTGAAGGCTTTCATTCCATACTACATTTAAAGACGGATCTTCACTTTCAAGAATTCTGAAATATCCAATTACTTCCTTAATATTGTACGATTTATCAAAAATTACCTTTGATGTAAGAGTTGGAACAATTTCAGCATTATCTTTTTCTACTATTTCACCTATAGTATCAAAAGCACATGCTTTTGTAAGTCCTGTAACAGCAAAAATGTCACCAGCTTCTATTTTATCGCATGCTTTAAATTTATCTCCATTATATATCCTTATGCTGTTTATCTTTTCAGTAACTGAATTTTCTTCATTATATCCATAAATAACTTCATCTTTAACACTTAAAGTTCCCTTGAGACATTTCATATATGTAACTCTGTTTCCACTCTGATCATATCTAACCTTATACACCTTGCCAAGAAAATCATCTTCTTTATCATAATCTGTGAAAGTAAGTTCATCAAAACCATAAAGAAATTCCTCAATTCCTTCATCTTTTAATGCACATCCTCCAAAGCATGGAAATACCTTAGATTCTTTTATAAGCTGTTTAAATTTATCCCTCCATATACCTTCATCATAATTTCCTTCTAGATACTTTTCAAGCAGTTCATCATCCTGTTCACTTATAAATTCTATAAGTTCATCAGTGAAATCTATCTTTCCATAACCCTCTGTAATTTTAACTTCCACATTGCATACATTGCTCGTAAATTCGTTTTTAATTTCTTCTATAATTCTATCCTTATCAGCCCCTACTCTGTCAAGCTTATTGATAAAAAAGAATATAGGTATATTATATTTTTTTAAAAGCCTCCATACAGTTTTAGTATGAGCCTGTATGCCTTCGGCTGCACTTATTAATATAACAGCATAATCCATTATCATTATTGCTCTTTCCATTTCTGTAGAAAAATCAACATGTCCTGGAGTATCTACAAGATAGTATGTTGAATTATTAAATTCAAATAATCCCTGCTCTGAAAATATTGTTATTCCTCTCTCCCTTTCAATATCATGGTTATCTAAAAATGTATCTTTATAATCAACTCTTCCACATCTTCTTATGCTTTTTGTATGAAAAAGTATATGCTCTGAAAATGTTGTCTTTCCTGCATCAACGTGAGCAAGAATTCCTATTGTCTTTTTCATAAATTTTACCTCATTAATTAATAATTCACTTGATAAATAATTTGTATTCTTAATAATAAGTATAACATAAAATCTATATTTCTCATGATGCAAAATCAAATTGAATTTTTTTCATAATTTCCACCTAAATTTATATATAAAAAAAGCCTCACAAATAATGAGGCTTTTCGTATATAGAATCTTAATTTAAACAAATGGATTATAAAATCTGCTTCCGCTTCTTATTGAAATAAATATTGACACTATAAGAATCAATAACATTATTCCAATTGCTAAATAATCACTCTTTTCAAATTTTCTTTCACTATACCATGTTCTCTTTTTCTTATTTCCAAAAGCTCTAAGTTCCATAGCACTGCTTATAGTTTCTATCCTTTCAAGACTTGAAAAAATAAGCGGCATTAAAATTGCAGTTGAATTTTTTATTTTCTGCCAAAGCTTTGCTTTCTTTGACATATCTATTCCTCTTGATTGTTGTGCAAAAGAAATATCTTGATATTCATGTTGAATATCAGGTATATATCTTAATGCAATGGATACAGAATAAGCTATTTTATAGTTTACACCTATTTTATTCAAAGAAGCCGCAAATTCACTTGGATTTGTTGCTACCATAAATATTAATGCTACAGGTATTATTGAAAAATACTTTAAAGTAACATTCAATTGGTAAAACAACTGCTGTAATGTCACTGTATATGGACCTGCAATATGAAATAAATCTGTTCTGCTGCCATAAATATCTACACCTTCATATGGTGCAAAAATAAATATGGCAATATTATTTATAACTAGAAATACCATTATAAAATAAAATACAAAAGATATCTGCTTAAATTTAATCTTTGAAATTTTAAATATAATAAAACTGAACAGAACCATAAATGCTAATACATATGTGTTATAAGTAAGCATAGAAACAAGAGACCATAATATAAGACATATAAGCTTAGTTGCTCCTGTAAGTTTATGTATTGGAGAATCAATCTCCGTGTATTCCAACATTGCTTCATTCATTATTTTCTACTGCTCCTGTCTTCACTGATAAATTTTCTTACAAATTCCTTAGGGTCTTTAAATCCACACTTTAATGCCAGTGTATATAAAGATGTCTGCTTAAGATTTGCTTCTTTAATTACTTCTTCATCTGTAAGTATATCTGCTGTCAGGTCATCTTTAAGTTTCTGACCTTTTGATAAAACTATAGCTCTGTCAGTATATTCAAGCATTAAATGCATATCATGAGTAATCATTATAATAGTAACTCCTTTTGCATTAAGTTCTTTTAAGAATTCCATTATTTCTGTATAATGGGCAAAATCCTGACCTGCTGTAGGTTCATCAAGTATAATCACTTCTGGATTAATAGCAAGTATAGAAGCTATTGTAACCCTCTTTTTCTGACCAAAGCTTAGTGCTGAAATAGGCCAGTTTCTAAATTTATATAAACCACAGATTTTTAATGTATTTAATACTCTTTCTTTAATTTCTTCTTCACTATAATTTCTTATCCTAAGTCCAAAAGCGACTTCATCATATATCATTGTTTTGCATATCATTTGATTTGGATTCTGCATAACCATGCCTATCTTTTCTGCTATTTCCTTTATTGAATCATCTTTAAGATCCCTTCCATCAAATAATATGCTTCCTTCTGTTGGTTTATAAAATCCACATATAAGTTTAGATAGAGTGGATTTTCCTGCACCATTCCTCCCCACTATACTTATCATCTCACCTTTTTTTATTTGAAAAGACACATTCTTTAAAATTTCTCTATTGCTATTATATTTAAAAGTCAGATTTTTAACTTCAAGTATAGGATCAGTACTTACCTCTTCTATAGGCACATTTACACTATTAAACCATTTATGAAGATTTTCACTGCATCTTTCATAGTTTATTTTATCTATACTTTCTGGATTCAATGCCTCATCAATTGTACATCCTGCATACTTTAAAGCTGTTATATAAAGAGGCTCTCTTATTCCATTTTCCTTCAACTTATCAGAACATAGTAATTGTGCTGGAGTGCTGTCACTTACTATTTCTCCATTATTAACAACTATTATTCTGTCAACATTGCAATGCATAACTTCTTCAAGTCTATGCTCTATGATTATAACTGTTTTCTTAGATTCATTTTTAATCTTATCAATAAGTTCTATAGTCTTGTTCCCTGTTGCAGGATCTAAACTTGCAAGAGGCTCATCAAATAAAAGAATATCTGATTCAGCAACAATAACTCCACCTAATGATACTCTCTGCTTTTGTCCACCTGATAATCTATGTGGTGAATATGATAAAAATTCTTCAATGTTTACCATTTCGGCTGCTTTTCTAACTTTTTCCCTCATTACATCTAAAGGTACACATTCATTTTCAAGTTTAAAAGCAATATCTTCACCAACTGTAAGCCCGATAAACTGACCATCTGGGTCCTGAAGAACAGTTCCTACCATATTAGATATTTCTGATATGCTTAAGTCTTTAGTCTCCTTTCCATTTATCTTAAGACTGCCAGTAATTGTCCCTTCATATTTGAATGGCACAAGTCCATTTATAGCATTTGACAGTGTACTTTTTCCGCTTCCCGAAGGTCCTACTATAAGAACTTTTTCACCTTCATATATAGTTAAATTTATATTTTTTAATGTCGGTTTTTCTTGAACTTTATATTGAAAACCGAAATCCTTAAATTCTATTACAGCTTTTTTCATCTTCCGCTTCCTTTTTATTAAAATTATTATATAAAATATTTTATTATTGTTTCGACACGAATATTTTTATTTTAACATAATTTAATATAATTCTTCAACATTATATATTTGATATCTTCATACATAACTATTATTATTAGTTTAAATCATGAATTTTAAATTATTCTATAGATTTATAAGGATATGAGTAAAAATTTTTCTTAAAACAGAAAATAATCAGCTGATTGAAAATGATATTTTCTCTATGTAAATATAAGAACTGGGTAAAGATAAAATCAATGTCATATCCATACCCAGTCCTAATATCCATTATCTATTCTTCTATTTTAAGACTTCCTTTTTTAACTCTTGTTTTAGAATATAAGTATAAAAGAAGAGTTCCTAAAACACCTATTGTTATTATGTTAGATATACCTGCTACAGCACCTTGAATATAAACCTTATTTGAAGGTTCTGCATAAATAAATATATCTAAAGTAGGTGCAACTAAAAGCCATGCAACAACATTTGCAATAATCTGGCTTATATTAAATATAATGATTTTAGATTTGCTAAAATCACCTTCTTCAATATTTATTTTTTTGCATACAAATCCTATAATAAGACCAACAGCTGCTGATGCTATTATCCAACTGAACCATGGCATTCCATATGCTGTAAGATCTTTTAGCATATGACCAATGAATCCTATTGATACACCTGCAACTGGTCCATAAATTATTGCCATTAAAGCTAAAAAGGCATATGCTGTTTGAATTTCAGTATTAGGAATACCTGTTGGAATTGCTGCAAATCTTCCAAGTATCATAAATACAGCTGAACCTATACCAATAGCGACTATGGTTTTTATAGATAATTTTCCACTGTTCATTACTATCTATTCCTCCTCAATTTATTGTAGCTTCTGACTATGCTTTTTTACGATTAATTTATTAATACTTATTTCTCATTTACAAATCTTTTAGAAATAAACATAATTCATCTTATTATAAATTATAAAAGTACTATTATCAATAATAAAATTTTTATTTTTTTCTATGTCTTATCTTTCTGTTTTTTGATAAATAGTTATCTACTTCTTCTCCTATTTCTTTTGAAAATAATATTTTTCTTTGGAATCCATTGCTTTCATAATAAAATATGCTTTTATTTTTTTCTTCAGTTATTGAATATTTATCTATCTTATCCCATGTAGTAAGAGAAGCACTTAAAAGAACTCCCTCTTTAGTAATTCCAGTCTTATTTCCTATAAAGGCTATTGGTATCATTGCTGCAATGACTAAAATATCTGCTGGTTTAATTCCATTTGCTGAGATAAATGTTGATATAATAAGAAGAACAATTATCAATGGAACTATATAATAGTATTGGTTTTTACCAGAATAAATGAGTTTATATTTTCTTTCTCTAAAAAACATAACACAAGTTAGACCTACTATAATAACAATTCCTGATATAGTCACAAAATCCATATTTTATTTGACACCTCCTGATTATTTAAAATCATCAACCAATTATTTTAATATATTCTGCCTTATGTAAACTTCATAAATCTACAACATATATTTTACATATTTTAACTTAATTGTCAAATTCTAAAGCAATTTTTAGTCTGTCAACCCCAATTATTGTATTTTCAAAAACTTCTTTCGCATTATTTTCATATGCTTCTGGTTCAGTCATAGCAGTTCCAAAATGAGTTAAAAGCATTTTCTTTACATTACCTGCTTTTGCAATAGATGCTGATTCCCTAAATGTCATATGCTTATTTTTAACTGCTTTCTCAATATCATCATCATTTCCATAAGTCCCCTCACATATAAATAAATCACTCTCTTTTATAAAGTCAGGCATAGTCAAACATGGTCTGGAATCTGTTATAAAACTCACTTTAATACCTTTTCTTTCATTTCCCATGACCATTTCCCTTTTATAAACAACTCCATTTATCTCTACAGACTCTTCTTTCTTTTGAAGTATATTCCATAGAGTTTTAGGAACATTGTTTTTTAATGCATTATCAACATCAAATCTTGGACTTCTTTTTATATAAAAAGAATAACCTAAACATGGTGATGAGTGATCTACTTCCAGAAATGATATCTCTAGTTCATTATTCATAAAAGTCATTGTTTCTTTAGGATTCTCTATTATATTTATTTCATAAGGAAGCCATTCAACAATTGCCCTCAGACCATTTACAGCTTTGGTTATACCTTCAGGGCCTATAATTGTAATAGGTTCTACCCTTCCACTATTTCCAATTGTACCTAAAAGACCTGGAAGTCCTACAATATGGTCACCATGAATATGGCTTATACATATAACATCAATAGTTTTAAATCCAGTATTACATAATCTCATAGATACCTGAGTACCTTCTCCACAATCAATTAAAATCTTTCTTCCTTTATACATTATTAAAGATGCTGATAAAAATCTCTGTGGCATTGGCATGCCTCCTCCAGTTCCTAATAGAAGAACATCAATCATTCTAAAAACTCCTTTCTCATTATGTTAGACTATACTTTATTATATACCAGATTATTCAAATAACCTTTCTTTCCATCCATTTTCCCTTGTAAATACTAAATTACATTCACTTGACAATTCTTCATTATATTCATATCCTTCATAATTAAATAATTTTAGGTGCTCTATATCTGTAATCTGGTTTTTTATAATATATGTAGACATAAGTCCTCTTGCCCTCTTAGCCTTAGTTGATATTACCTTATACTTTCCATCTCTATTTTCTTTAAATTCTGGTGTTATAACTGTTATATCATTATATTTTTTTATACTTTCTACACTTTTGTAATACTCCTTGGAAGCAAGATTAATTAAAGTTTTATCATTACTTTTTATAAGATCATTATATATATTTTCTGATAATTTATCTCCCCAGTATTCATATAAATTTTTATATCCATTAAACTCAAGTTTTGTCCCCATTTCTAATCTGTAAAAGTTTATTCCGTCAAAGGGTCTCAATATTCCATATAGACCACTTAATATCCTCAAATGCTCATTAGCATAAAAGAATTCTTCCATAGAATATCCTGCTGCTTCTAATCCCCTATATGCTTCTCCTTTAAATGCACCTAAACATATAAATGCATTATCCAAATCTTTTTTCCAAAGTTCAAATCTCTCTTTGCTCTGCTTAGTAAGCTTTGGACTTGTTTTCATAATTCTGCTTAATGAATATTCATCATATGTTTTAAGTTCATTCACAAGAATTTCTGCTTCATCCATAAATTGTGGCTCTGTCATTGGAAGTCTATCAAAACTTTTATTGATTTCCAAAGTCTTAGCTGGTGATAATATTATAATCATATTCCCTTACTCCTTAGTTGTCTGGCACTATTCTCCATCTATATATTTTAGTCAACATTATATATTCAATACTGATAATTATCAACTTTAAAATATAATCCATGTTAATCCATAATAAGAATTCAGTTTAATCTTATGTTTTAATTACCACAATTAATTTTTAATCAATAAGACATACTATATATGAAAATATAAAACCAATATAAAAAAATGAAAGGAAGTGTTTAATCTATGAAAAATAATAATAAAAGAGATTATTCAAAAGAAAACTTCTTGAGAAATGGCACTAAATCACAAGGACAATATGCAAAAAACAGCTTTAATACAAGCATAGAAAAACCAGGAATAAATGAAAGTGGTATGATAGCAAAGAAAAATGGATTTTAATTAATATTATCATTGTTTAGATTATTTAACAAAAGAGACATACGATACTTTACATGTGTATGTCTCTTTATTATTATTAACAATATTTTTACTTAATAAACCCTTTAATTTTCTAAAAGCCTCAAAATTTCTTCAACAGATTCTTTTACTTCCTTGGGAAGTTTATCTAGTTCACGTTGTCTTTGAACATCATTATTTATCTGAGCTATCTGTAATACTTTATTTTGTAATCCAGGAATTCTGTTGAGATTAGTTACTGCTGTATTAAATTTATTGGCAAAATTCGGATCAGTCTGAATTTTGTGTTGAACCTTAAGTATTAGTTGATATGGATTCATTATATGTCCTCCTAAAGATTCTTTTTATTATAATTTATTCTATTCATACTAAATACAAATGTTCATATGATTGTAAGAAAAAACACTTTATAATCAATAATTTGATTATAAAGTGCTTTTTTTATATATATGCCACACCAAATTCTTTTAATCTGCTACTTAATCTAATAAATTTTTTTTCATTTATAGTTGCAGTTGCATCTGTCATTACAGTAACCTTAAGTCCCATATCAACTGCACCTTTTGCCGTTGAAGAAACAGCCCCACATGCATCACAGCCTACAATTTCTACTTCACTTATGTTATTTTCTTTTATAAATTTCACCAAGTTATTATTTTTAAAGGCATTATGTGTATGTTTTTCAAAATAATTTTCTGACACTATTTTTATTTTCTCATTTATTTTTGCACCTTTGGTTCCAGATATTCCATATCCAATGAATTTTTTATTAAAATAACTGCTTGGAATCACATGTGAAATATAAATAACTTCATCATTGTTTTCATAATAATTCGATATAGACTTATTAATGTTCTCTATCAGGTCATCAATGTCATTTTCATAATCAAACTTCTTCTTACTCCGCTGCTCCCCAATAAAATCATCTTGAGCATCAACAACTAATAGCGCTTTTTTCATTTACCTTCCCCATTTTCTTTACAAATATTATTGTATATTAATTATATGTTTAATTAATATAATTCATTCAAAATGTAAAATAAATCACCCCTGAATAAATTAATATATTTTTTGCTTTAAGACATTTATTCTATTGTAAGATATATATAATGCCTTGTCTATATTTTATATTAATTTCATTTATTGTCAATGAGGATATTTCCTTATTTTTACTTATATTTATATAAAAAAATTGAACTACTAAAGTTATCTCTCAGAAAATATTATTTTCTAATTAATTCTTTTATTTAATTTAACCTAATCTTTTTCAATACCATTTTATATTCATAGGATGATTCTTTGAAACATTTATTGTATGTTAAACATTATTTATAAGATATTCTTTTTCTTTTTTTATTATATATGTAAGAATTTCAGAACTTTTTACAACATCATGATCAACATTCATGGAATGATCAGCTCCATCAATTTTTACAACGTCAACTTTACTGATCTCTTCAATCTTATTTATGCTTTCTTCATTTATGAGAGGATCATTTGTACCAGTAACAATAAGAGATCCCTCTTCAACTCCAGACTCTGCTGTAAAATTTACAGGTGTAAGATATATATTTTTAAAATCAAACTTATATCCTTCTTCCACAAGTTTATCTTCAAGGTATATCTGAATAATTGTACCAAGGCTTTTACCAATAAAAATTATCTTTTTATATCTGGAATCAAGAGACATTTTTAATAATTTATATGTTTCATCTATAATAATATTAATTTTTTCCTTCTCAAATTCCTTACCTGACAATTGAAATCCATATTCTAAGCCAAGGACATCATATCCCAGCTCCATGCATAGTTTTTTAGAATAATCTAAAAGAGGTCTCTCCAATGTATATCCTATACCTGGAAGCAACACTGCTAATATATTACTTCCGTTATCTGAAACTCTGCTTTCAAGAGTAACATCATATTGTGACTTTAAAATATTTCTCTTATCCACTTTATATCTCCCTTTATTTAATATTAAAAGTTAAATCTCTATTTGTATACCTTCTTGATATTAACAATTTAACTTGAGCAAAAATTTAATTATAAATTAATATCAAGTTCTACCGGACAGTGATCAGAGCCTTCAATATTTGTATGAATCTTTGCATCAATAAGATTATCATTTAAACTTTCAGATGTTATAAAATAGTCTATTCTCCAGCCAGCATTGTTAGCTCTTGCGTTAAATCTGTATGACCACCATGAATATATTCCTGTAGCATCAGGATAAAAATATCTGAATGTATCAGTAAAACCTGAATTTAAAAGTTGTGTCATCTTACTTCTTTCTTCATCACTGAATCCTGCATTTTTCCTATTAGATGATGGATTTTTAAGATCAATTTCCTTATGTGCAACATTTAAATCTCCACATATTATTACTGGCTTATGCTTTTCTATTTCTTTAACATAATTTCTAAAAACATCTTCCCATGTCATTCTATAGTCAATTCTTGCAAGTCCCTGCTGTGAATTTGGCGTATACACATTTACAAGATAAAATGTTTCAAATTCTAATGTAAGAACTCTTCCTTCTGTGTCATTACATTCTACTCCCATACCTTTTCTTACACTTAAGGGTTCTTCTTTTGTAAACACTGCTGTTCCAGAGTACCCCTTCTTTTCAGCATAATTCCAGTAATCATGATATTCTCCAAGTTCAAGATTAATCTGTCCTTCTTGAAGTTTAGTTTCCTGCACACAGAATATATCAGCATCTATTTCTTTGAAAAAGTCTAAAAATCCCTTTTTCACACAAGCTCTTAATCCATTTACATTCCAAGATATTAATTTTTTCAAAATTATCAATCTCCCTTTCTACATATTAATTCACATATCTATTTTTTATATTTCTGTAAGCTTCTCTAAAGTCTTCCATAGTTATAACTGCATCTATTTTATTTTCTTCCGGCTCTTCAGCTTTTGTAAATGCACTTTCATGAACTTCTTCATGAA
>JBJEJM010000031.1:25868-31482 GCA_051878075.1 Clostridium sp.
GTTCTTTCAATTGCATTAACTGCTGCCATAAATATTATATCCTTAATATCTGCTCCTGATACCTTTGTAAATTCCTTTGCAAGTATCTCAGAATTTACCCCTTCAGCAAGAGGAAGATTTTTAGGAATATGTACATCAAATATAGCTTTTCTTCCTATTTCATCTGGCATTTTAAATTCAACACTAGCAAGTATTCTTCTCTTAAATGCCTCATCATAGTTTTCTAAAAGATTAGTTGTAAATATAACAACTCCTGAAAATTTTTCAAGCTCTAAAAGCATGACACTTCTTGTAATATTTACCCCATAATCTGCTGATTGAGTTATATTAGTAAGACGTTTACCTAAAAATGAATCTGCTTCTTCAAATACTAATACAGCATCATCAGCTTTTGCTTTTTCAAAAGCTTTTTTAATATTTTTAGGTGTCTGACCTACATATTTTGATTCAAGATTTGCATAATTTATAGAGTAAATTTTTTTATTAAGATACTTTCCAACTGCTTCTGCTGCCATACTTTTACCTGTACCAGGCAGACCAAAAAAGTTAAATATAACTGCTCTGTTTCCATTGTAGCAATCTTTAAATCCCCACTTATTATATAATATATTTTCATGCTTCTTGATATTTAAAGTTGTTATTATCTGCTTTTTTTCTCTTTCTTCAAGATAAACATCTTCTAAGCTGTACCTAGGTTCATAAACATCCATAAACTCATCATTAAAACTTGTTTCTTTCAATTCTTCTTTATTTTCTCTGTTCATTAATTCTTCTATTTTGTTTTCATCATTTGCAATTATAATTCTCTTATTACTTGGATTGTGTCTTGAACTATTAACTTCACATGCTTTATTTATATCGCTGAATAGCTTATCTACCTTTTCTTCATCAAGAAGAACTTCCTGACCATTAGTTTTTTTATATTTAGCATCAAGAAGTGTTATTCTTGCATTTTTATATTTTCTTGTAATGCTTTTTTTAGATATATTTTCTTTTCCTAAACTGCTTATTCCAAACATATTTATTCCTTCCTTAACATAATACTTATGAAATATGAGCATATTTTTTAAACTGACTATTATAAAATTTTTTAAACTGCACAATTCTAGAGCAATAATTGTCATTATATTTTAGTTTTGCAATTCCTATAATTATTCATCTTTTAATAGTTTAAGTATCAATCGCTCATATATAATTATTATGTCACATATATATAAAAGGGTGCAATACTAGAAAATAAATTAAAGAAATTTGTAATAAATAAGTATTCTATAGATAGAGCCATTACGTAAAGATTAGTTTTATATCACATATAAAAGCTATAATCTTTAATGTAATGGCTCACTTAATTTACATTGTAATTTATTATCTTCCTTTTCTTCCAGAAGAACGTGACTTATTTTTTACAGGTTTATTATTTCTGCCCTGCTTATCTGCTTTTTTATTTACTCTACCTGAATTTTTTTGATTTCCCCTGCAATCTTTATTATTTCTGCTTTTAACATTATTTCTTTTGACTTGGAAACCATTTTTCCCACCATTATTATTCTTTTTTTTGTCTCTTATTAGACATTTTGGTCCATCACCAATTAAATCTGTTCTTCCAGCTTCATTTAAAGCTTCATACACAAGATTATAATATTTAGGATTTCTATATTGAAGCAGAGCTCTCTGCATTGCCTTTTCATGCTTGCTCTTTGGAACATATACTTCCTTCATTGTAATTGGATCTATACCTGTATAATAAATTGTGGTAGAAGGTGTACCTGGTGTCGGATAAAAATCCTGTACCTGCTCTGGATGATAATTAATATCTCTTAAATATTCTGCAAGTTCTATTGCACATTCTAATGTACTTCCTGGATGTGAAGACATTAAATAAGGTACTATGTACTGCTTTTTGCCTAATTTCTTTGTTATCTTTTCAAATTTAGCTACAAATTTGTCGTATGTATCACCGCTTGGCTTACCCATGTACTTTAATACCTGAGCTGATACATGTTCTGGAGCAACCTTAAGCTGTCCGCTTACATGATATTCTACAAGCTCCTTAAAAAACGTATCATCTTTATCTGCCATTATGTAATCATATCTAAGTCCTGAACGTACAAATGCCTTTTTTACTCCTGGAACTTTCCTTATACTCCTAAGAAGATCTAAATACTCGCTATGATCCACATTCATATTGTTACATACACTTGGTGACAGACATTCTTTTCCCTTACATGCTCCAAAAGCAAGCTGCCTGTCACATGCTGGTTTTCTAAAGTTAGCAGTAGGTCCTCCTACATCATGTATGTATCCCTTGAAATCTGGCAAATGTGTTATTTCTTCAACTTCTCTTATTATTGATTCCTTGCTTCTGCTTTGAACTACTCTTCCCTGATGGAGTGTAATGGCACAGAATTTACAGTCTCCAAAACAGCCTCTTGAACTAACTGTGCTGAATTTCACTTCTTCTATGGCTGCTATTCCACCATATTTTTCGTAAATAGGGTGATAATTCTTTGTATACGGAAGATCATAAACCTCATCAAGTTCTTCCCTGTTTAATGGCGGCTGAGGTATATTCTGAATCATGTATTGATTTCCATATTTTTGTACAAGTGTCTTTCCTCTTACTGAATCCTGCTCCTGATATTCAATTCTGCTTGCTATAGCATATTTCTTCTTATCATTAACAACGTCTTTATAAGATGGCAGTTCTATATAATCCTGAACATAATCCAAATTATCTGCAAGATAGCATGTGCCTCTTACATAATTTATGTCTTTGGCCCTGACTCCATTTTTAAGTCCTTCAGCTATTTCTACTATAGGCTTTTCACCCATTCCATAAATCAGCAAATCTGCTGTACTGTCTAAAAGAACAGATTTTCTGACTTTATTTTCCCAATAATCATAATGCGCAAATCTTCTAAGGCTTGCTTCTACCCCTCCAATTACAATATCTATATCCTTATAAGCTTCTCTTATTTTATTACAGTATACGATAGTTGCTCTGTCAGGTCTAAGTCCCATTTTACCACCTGGAGAATACATATCCTTTTCTCTAAGTTTCTTACTTACTGTATAATGATTTACCATTGAATCCATATTTCCCGCATTAACCAAAAATGCATATTTAGGACGTCCAAGTCTTTTAAAATCATATATATTCTTCCAATCAGGCTGTGGTATAATACCTACCTTATATCCATGAGATTCAAGGACTCTTGATATAATTGCAGTTCCAAAACTATGATGATCAATATAAGCATCACCAGTCACAATTATAAAATCACACTGCTCCCATCCTCTTTCATCCATATCTCTTTTGCTTATTGGTAAAAACTTTTTCTCGTTTGTCATCTTTTCACCTACTATATTTATATTTAACCTAAATTCAATAATACTGTATATATTATTTTCACCATATATCTTATTTTTATCTCAATTTTAATAAAGCGTACTTATCGCAATAATTATCAATAATCTGCACTTATCTTAGTGTATATTGTTTCATTTCTAGAGTCAAGGCAATATGAAAACAAGGGTACATAACAAAAAAGAATTCGAAATTCGAATTCTTTTTTATCTACAGAATGTAATTATATAATTTTATATTATATAGTAAATTTATCTACTTTTTCATTCAATTCACAAATTGATTCTAAGACTTTATCAGATACATTAGTTATTTCTTCAACTGTATCATAAAACTCATCCGATGTAGCTGCTGTCTCTTCTGATCTTGCAGATATTTCTTCTGCTACAGCACTTACATTCTCTATAATATTCATTATTTTCTGTTTATTTATATTTATTTCTTCTGATGATTTTGATAAATCAATAATCTTAGGTGTAATTTCCTCTAATACACTTGTTATGTTATTGAATGACTCAACAGCTCCTCCTATTTTTTCTTTCTGTGTAATAACCTGTGAATTTATTTCATCTGTTGAACTAATTATATTTTGGCATTCAAAAGATACATTATTAATTATATTTCCAATTTTACTTACTGAAGTTTTACTTGCTTCAGCAAGCTTTCTTACTTCTTCAGCAACAACACTGAATCCTTTTCCTGCTTCTCCTGCTCTTGCGGCTTCGATTGCTGCATTTAATGCAAGCATTTCAGTCTGTTCTGCAATTTGTTCTATTGCATCAGTAATATTAGTGATAGATGCTATTTTTTCATTCATTACACGTATTTCATCATTAAATTTATTAAAACTGTTTTCAAATTCATTGACTGCCATGTCTAATTCGCTTATATTTTTGTTACTTTCACAAACTTTTCCTTCAATTATGCATGAAAATTCAGCAAGTTCATCTATGTTGCTATTCATTGAATTTATGCTATTTCCAAATTCATTCATGCTGCTATTTGCATCTACTAAATGTTGAGCCTGATTTATATTAGCCTCTGATGATTCATTCATTGCAACAGATATGTTTTCTGCTCCTGATTTAATATGATCTGATGACTCATTTAAAATTTCTGACTGTGATGCCAATACTCCAAGATTATTTTTTACTCCTGAAATAATGTCTCTTATTGCTTTCACTGTTACATCTAATGCCTTATATATTTCTCCAATTTCATCTTCATTTGCAATTTCAGATTGATCAATATCTTCATTAAATATTCCTTCTGATAAAATTACTATACTATTTTTCAGCTTTGTAAATCTTTTACCAATACTATTTCCAATAAACCATCCCGATAATACAAACATTAATATTCCAACTGCTTCAATTGTTACGAATATTATAACTATTCTATTTATTTCTTTTTTAACAACACTAGATTCTATTTCAAGTGCGATAGACCAGTTATCTGTTCCACTTATAGGGCTATAGGATATATATTTATCAGTACTATCACTATATTTCTCTATACCATACTCTCCAGAAATCATTTTTTTATGTATAGCACTTATTTCATTAAGCTCTTTATTTTCTTCTGATTCTGCTATTATATTTTTTTCACTCTTTACCTCTTCAAAATCATCTGAAGCAATAATCGTTCCTTCGCCATTAAGTATGTACGACTTTCCATACTCTCCTTGGTATTTTAAATTTTTAATTTCATTAGATAAAAAGTCACTGCTGAATGTACATGTCAAAACACCCACTGATTCATTACCATTTTTTATTGGAACTGCTGCAAATATTATCTGCACATCTGTATCCTTTACGAATGAAGGATTACTTATATATGTTTTTCCTTCATTCATTGCATTTATAAAATATTCCCTCTGCGATATATTGGTAGAAAATCCATCTGTTGAAACAAGATTTCCTTCTTCATCAACATGCCCTATGGATCTTATTCCAAGTGATTCCTGATAAGTTATTAATCTATCCTGCTTGTCCTCCGCAGTCAATGACATATCTGAAATTGTTTCATCACTTGCAATCGCCATACTAATATTTAATATATTATTCAATTTTTCTTGTACTACGATACTTTGATCCTTTATTATATTTTTAATTTCGTTATGTTTCACTTCATTCATTGTATTGCTTATAATGAAAAAAGTACTCGTAAATGCTACAGTTAATATTAAAATTGATATAGCACTTATTTTTGCCATTAAATCTTTTTTTATACTTTTCACTTTCATAA
>JBJEJM010000032.1:0-7237 GCA_051878075.1 Clostridium sp.
AATGAGAAATAGTTTTAATAACCAGGTATCTGAGTATATAAAATACATTTCAGATTGTGGCAGCAGTGATCAATTAAAATATTTTATAGATGTTGCTAAGAATTATTTAAACAATTTAGATGAGAACAATTCTAAGATGATTGGAATCACATCAGTAAATTTTCCAGAATTATTTATTCGAGTGTGTGATATGACACCTGTATATATTCTTGGAGGTTGTGAAGGAGTTAATAATGAGGTAGATGAAATATTCCCTCAAGTATCTGATAGTGTTACGAAATCAGCAATCAGCTTATTATTTGATGAAAGTATGCCATTTATAAAGAATCTGGAAGGAATAGTCGCATATGTTACTAATGATAGCAATAGAAAAATGCCATATTATCTTGAGAAAAAAGGATATAAGGTTCTAAGTATTGAAAGTCTTCCATTTCTATCACATGTAACAAAAGCTTTATTTAGAAAGAGCCAGAATGAATTTCTTATGAGTTTAATGAAATTAAGCCACAGGATTATCACAAAAAAGAAGCTGATTAAATATACCAGAATGATAACCAAGTCACATAATTTATTTAAACAAATAGATGAATCAGTACTTGAAACAAAGGTAAAGATTTTTCTTAAAGAAAGTTATTATCTGGCCATGGATATTGAACAGTGGCAGAAAGAAGTAGAAATACTTTTAAATAAGATTAAAAGCAATAAAAATATTTTTAAAGACGATTCAATTGATAATGATAATCTTATGATTATTGGATGTGAAATTCAGTTTCCGAATTTTAAGATAAGTTCAATATTAGAGGAAAGTGGGATAAAACATTATAAAAGCAGATGTTGTGTACCTTATCCTTGTGATTACAGTGAGTTAGATGAAAATCGTTCTTTAATTGGACTATTAAATCAGATTCATGACATTCATTATAGAAATACACCTAAAATAAATATTTTAGGCAGTGACAAAACAGAGTTTGATAGTAATACAAATGCAGTATTATTCCATTTATTAAAGGGGCAGCTCCTTTCAGCGTATTATGCTAATAAGGTAGAACAAATATGTATTAATATGGATATACCATTTTTATGTGTAGAAACAGATTATACAAAGGCTGATAAGGAACAGGTTAAAATAAGGATTGAAGCATTTACAGAATTATTGAAAGTTAAAAATAAGTCTGATAAAAGGAGAAAGAAAAATGAAAAACCGGCATAGAGCACTATATATATGTCTTATATCAGGAATTTTATTGGGAAATATAACAGATGTATATGCAGATGCAAAAAAAGTATATGAATTTGCAGCTAACATACAGGATAATTTTCAAGAAGATACAGGTAAAAATGAAAAATATAAAGTTACAGGAGAAATAGGTTTTGTAGAAACTTCGAAGGAAGATACAAAAGAAAATAATAATCAGAATAATGGAAATGACAGCAAAAATCAAGAAAGTGCTAATAAAACTAAAGGGATATGCACTATGTTAGCATCAGTTTTTGGAATAGGGATTTTGACATCAGTACTTTTATCAGTAATAAATAAATTATATTCATTGAGGAAGGCTGCACCACTTCCTGTATTATATTATGGAAAAAGAGAGGAAACGATTAATGAATAGTAATATACAGCTCGATTTAAATAAATGTCAAGAATATAAAACTAAGAAGAAAAAGAGCAGAATACAGATTGTAAGGACTATTATTCAAGCTATAGCTACTTTTATAATGTCTTACGGTGCATATATATTTGGTGAGACTAATGGAAAAGTGTTAGTTCCAGTATTTCAGTGTGTGTATGATGATTCAAGAACTGCTGATGGTATCTGTAAGACTCTGACGAGTCTTAGTAAGGGAGTTCCTCAGGTAAATGGATCTACCTTTATTTATATGATTATTATGATTATAAGCATATTACTTATCGGAAAAATATGGTGTGGATATTTGTGTCCATTTGGATTTTTTCAAGATATACTCACTATAATAAGAAAAAAACTTAGAATTGCACCTATAGTAGTGCCTTATACTGTAAAACCTTTAGTTAAACTCTTTAAATGGCTGATACTTTTATGTATTATATTTGGAATTGGGTTCTGTAAATTGTGCCCTGTTAAATTTATAATGCTTCCTCTTGCGGGTTCATCTGCTACTTTTAATTTATGGGGAGTTATTATTGCAGGTTTTACTGTTGGAATATGTTTTATGAAGGAAAGTGCGTTCTGTGAAGTATGTCCTCTAGGAACTATTATGGGGTTATTAAATAAGGTTTCAGGAGCAAGAATTAAGAAAAAAGGATGTGCATGTACTCACTGCAGGGTATGTATGGAAGTATGTCCAATGGGAATAGAAGGTGTTTATCAGCTTAGAAATAATCCTGATGTAACCCATCCAGACTGCATATTCTGTATGAAATGTATAGATGCATGTCCTGAAGAGGGTGCACTTTCATTAACTATATTGGGCAAAGAAATAATTACTTCTAAGAGAGGAGTAGAAAAATGGAAAGCAGAGTAAAAGAACGATATGAAAGAAATGTAAAGCGTGTAGCAAATTCGACACTTGCTCAGTTTGAAAATAGAATGGACAAATTTCCGCCTCTTAAGTATTTTACAGATATATTAGGAAATGCTTTTGTAGAGTTGAAAGAAGATGATGAACAATACATAGGAAGTTATTGTGTCATGATACCTGATGAGATTATTTATGGGTTTGGATACAGGCCATTAAGGCTTTGTGCAAGCCATAGTACTGCAGCAATTGTTGGAGATGATCTTGTTCCTAGAGATGCATGCCCTGTTATAAAGGCTTCTGCAGCATTTCATTATATGAACATAATGCCAATGTATAAGCAGTGCAAATGTGCAATTATTCCTATGACCTGTGATGGAAAGCGTAAGAGTGCAGAGGTAATAGCAAACTATCTGCCTGTTATACCAATGCCTTTTCATAGTTCAAAGAATAATATTACTTTTGAGCAGAATGTGAATTATTTAAAAGGACTTATTAAGACACTTGAACAGGTTACTGGAAAAAAATTCAGCAATAAAAAATTATTGAAAGCATATAGAGAGATTAATGCTGCTCAACAGGAAGCATATATTTTATATAATTTTCTTAAAATGAAAGATCCGCCAGTGGATGGATCTACAGTTATGATGATGATGAACAGCTTTTGTTATGCAAAACCACTTGAATGGGCAGAAAAAGCAGGTGAAATGAATGAAATCATAAGCAGAAGTTTAGAGACAAGAGTAGAAAGAAAAAACAAAAAGCCTCGTATCTTCATAGCAGGTTCTCCTATAAGTTTTCCTAATTATAAATTAATATTTATGCTTGAAGAATTGGGTGCTCAGATTGTAGGAGATGAGTCATGCTTATCTGGAAGATTAATATATGATCCAGTTGTACCTAAAGATGAAAGTCAGGAGAGTATGATAAGAGCTCTTGCTGCAAGATACATATCAGCCTGCACATGTCCTGTATTTGATAATGTTGAAGATAGGGAAACAGAGTTATTTAATAAAGTTAAAGAAGCAGAGGCTGAAGGAATAATTTATCATGTTTTAAGAGGATGTACACCTTATGATTTTGAGCTTGCTATGATTGAAAAAACAGCAAGGGAACATGATATACCACTGTTAAGAATAGAAACAGATTTTTCTACTGAAGATGTTGAACAGGTAAAAATAAGATTTGAAGCATTTGTAGAAATGATTGAAAATAGGAGGAGAAGTGGAAATGGAAAAGTATTATCTAGGGTTTGATGCAGGATCAACTTATGTTAAAAGTGCATTGATAAGTGGAGACAGAGTAGTATGTACAAAGGTTATGCCTACTGGAATTGATAATGATAAAACAACAAAAATATTAATGGATGAACTTGTAAATATGGCTGGCATAACAAAGGAGCAGATATCATATATAACAGCTACAGGATATAGCAGAAGAAATATTGCTATTGCAAATGACACTATATCAGAAATTACAGCTCATGCTTATGGAACAAAGCTTACATCACCAGAAGGAGTCAAGCCTTCAATGATCATAGATATTGGTGGACAGGATAGTAAGATTATAAGTCTTGATGAAAATTATAATGTGAGAAATTTTTCAATGAATGATAAGTGTGCAGCAGGAACAGGAAAATTTATAGAAGTTATCTGTGGATTATTAGAAACAACAATAGATAAGGTTACTGAATTATCACTAGCAAGTAAGGCACCATGTACAATTAACAGCACATGTGTTGTATTTGCTCAGACTGAAGTAATATCATTAATTGCTCAGAAAAAGGATAGAAATGATATACTTGCAGGAATTCATATTTCTATGGCAAAGAGAATTGCAAGAATGGCTAAAAAATATAAAAATGGAGGAGACATATTAATGACTGGAGGAGGAGCTAAAAATGGTGGATTGAGAATGGCAATAGAGGATGAGCTTATGTGTGATGTCCATCCAGCTTCATATGCACAGTTCAATGGTGCAATAGGAGCAGCATTAATAGCAAAAGAACGTGAGGAAGAATTATGTCAATAAGCATGATATTTTTCACTGTTATAATTATGGGATTTGGATGTGGTATAGGATGTGGATCAGTATCTACACCTATACTTGCAGGAAAGATGATTGGTGAAGCAAGAACTACAAAGCAGTGTATGACTGCCACAGGAATTTTTTCTTTTGGTAAAATATTAATGTATATGATTTTAGGTCTGCTTTCAGCCATATTTGGAAGTATAGTGGGAGAGCATTTACAAACAGTATATCCAAGAATAATCACCTATACATTTAAGATAGTGAATATAATTTTTGGAATTATAATTGTAGTAAGTGCATTAAAAAAGAATAAATGCAGTTCATGTAATTCATGTAGAAGCAATAATTCATTGATTAAAAACTATAAAGATTATTCATATTTTTTAATAGGCATTATTTATGCTGTCACTCCTTGTAGCCCGTTAATAATTGTACTGACTTATGCGGCAGGAATGAGTATTGCTCAATCACTATTATTAATGTTATGTTTTGGAATAGCAAATTCAATTTTTTCGGTGATAATTTATGCACCTATTATTGGAACTATAATTACAAGTATGAAAAAAGAAATCTATCAATATTATAAATGGATTCAAGTATTTGCTGGAGCTGTGCTTATAGGAACATCTATATTTATTTTGTAATGTTTTGTAATATAAGTACGAAAAATGAAAACATATTCACTAATATGAAGAAATATGGTAAAATGTAATTGATTAGTAAATGAATAGGGGGGATAGGTTATGAAGCTAATTAACAAAAAAATTATCAGCAGATTTATGATAATGATTTTAAGTCTTGGATTTATACTTGCAGGAATTCCAGCAGATAAGTCTTATGCTGCTGTTAATTATCCAGCTCAGGCCGTAAAATTTACAGCATGTGATGGAAAAAATCTTAATATCAAGGGGTATGCAGACAATTCACAATTAAATACATGGGAAGATAACGGTGCTAAGAATGACAACTGGTATATACAGTATGTTTCAGATGGTGTATACAAGATAGTCAATCAGAACACAAATAAACTTATTTCTGCAGAAAATTACAGAGCATCTGCAGGAGCAAAAAGCGTAATCCTTCCAGATAATAATAATGGAACACAGCAGTGGAACATTACTGGAGTAGAAAAAGATTACTTAGGAAACTATCTTTATTATAAGATAACAAACAATCAGAATAAAAATTTAGCCCTTACATATGACAGCAATAGCAACAGTATTACTTTACAGAACTATACTGGAGGATCAAATCAAAAATGGAAGCTTAACTGTGATGGCCTTGAAGGTTTTGCAGGAAACTGTAATACACCAAATGGTGAAAAAGCAGGAACAATTGGAGGATTATTAGGACAAACTGTTTTTGTAAAGGATCTTTCATCACTTAAAAATGCACTTTTAGATACGAAGCCATTAACAGTAGTTATTGCAGCAAATATAGATAACTGCAATAGTGAAACGTATGACTTGAGAATTGCATCAAATAAAACAATAATTGGATCATATGGAGCAAAGAGACTTACAGATCCAAGATTAAGAACAGATGATTATTTTAAGAAAGAAAAAGTAAGTAATAACATAATACTTAGAAATCTTGATATAGAAGTTAAGGAACGTGAAGATGTAGTTGCATTTGCAGTATATGGTTCAGATAATATATGGGTTGACCATTGTACATTCAATTGTTCACTTAAGTTATATTATGATGAAGTTGGAAAATTCATATGGGTTAACAGAAGTGAATATGCAGGAGATGATCCTGATTTTATAACATTGTCATACAACAAATTTAGTCATCGTTTCTGGGGAATAGCATTTGGTGCAGGTGGCAACAAACAGGATAGAGCAACTGTAATGTATAATTATTTTGATTCAATTGTCCAGAGAGCACCACATCTTGGAAATGGAAGTCTTCATGTATATAATAATTTCCATAGAAGATCGGAAGCTACATTATATAATGATGGATATGCAGCCATAAAAGGTGGAGAAGGAGCACAGGTTTACTCAGAATCTAACAGATTTGAAAACTTCCAGAGAGAATCAAGCGGATACTGGGATAATGAGTTTGAAATAGACAATAAAGCAACATGCACAGATATAGGATCATATACAAACAGAGGTGAAAAACCAGTTTCTACACCATATGAGATTTCCTTAAATCATAAGAAATCTTCATGGAATCCATCATCTAATTATGGATATTCTGTAATAAAAGCATATGGAAGCAATGATACTAAGGATTTCTGTACAAAATATTCAGGAGCTGTATCAAGTCTGTCAGATCTTAAATACATTAATTACAGTGAGTGTTCAAAATATGTGGATAGAAAAGTACAGTCACCAATAAAGAAAACTACTCCATCATCTGGTTCTGGGGATACAGGAAATAATGAAGAAGTATTAGAGAACAATGGAATATATATGATAAAAAATGCACATACAAACATGTATATGGAAGTTGCAGGCGGTAAAGCAGAAAATTTTGCAAATGTACAGCAATGGGGAGCAAATGGTCCACAAAAGCATAATACATGGAAAGCTGTTTATGCAGGAAATGGTTACTATCAGTTATATTCTCAGGTTGGTGATGGTAAAACTTATTTATTAGATTTATACTATGGAAATGCAAATAATGGCACAAATATAGGAATATATCAAAATACTCATACATTGTGCATATGCTTTCATCAATTTGCAGATTTAAA
>JBJEJM010000033.1:0-7214 GCA_051878075.1 Clostridium sp.
TAATTGTATGTTAAGGTCTCTTGGCTACATTATATTTATTCAGTAGCTATGCTCTACACTGATAGTATGCCTTTCGCAATCATACTATTTAGCACGGTATTACCCCAATGTTTAACACATTCTATATATAAGTCTTCATTCATTATTATTCTATTTACAAATGGTCCTCTTTTAAATTTAGGAGGTACTGGAAATAAATTTAACTATCTCCAAGTTTTTCCCTTAAATATCTTATCCAAGTTCTATATTGCTACTCCTGTTAATTTATTAAGTAATGTAGGATTAAATCCTATATTAACTAGCTTAGGTAATAATAATATAGACTCATTTGTAAATTTACTACTTTTATGTTTTTCTCCCTAAAAATGTAAGTTATTTAAAACAGCGTGTCTCTGATTTTCTTCATTAGTACACCATTCTAAATTCTCTACATTGTTGTTAGAGGGATTACCATCTTTATGGTTTATCTAAGGTTTATTTTCAGGATTTGGAATAAAATGAAATCCTACTAACCTATGTATATACCATTTAACAGATTTATATCTATTAATACTCAAATTTACATACTAATAGCCTTTCTAATTATATTTGGGTTTTAAATATAAACCTGTCTTTTTATTTCTAACTTTACCAGTATTACTTATCTAATACTTATCTTCAAACTTATTTATATCTTTAAATATTTCCATATTATTAATAATTTCCATTATATTTTGGGTTTCACCGTTTTACCTTAATTTTCATAATACTTATGTATTATGCGGCAGACTTTTTACCGAGAGGATGCATAATCTTATTTCTCACAATATCATCGTAGAAAGCATCTACTTCAACCTTTAATTTTACACCATTAGGTGCTAAGAACTCTGTAAACTAGAATCCTGCACTTAATGCGTTTTCATGTAAGTTAGATGTGGTTTTTCTAATTACACTTGTAGAACTATTATCAAATACAAATGTAGTCCAACCTGATGTAGTCTTTAATACTTCTTTATGGAATTGCATAGCTCCGTATTCTCCTGTACGTAATACAAATTCTCTTTCTCCAAAATCTAATTTAGAAGCACTTAATTGATAAAGTGCATCCTCAATAAGTTTAAGGGAGAACTCACTGTAATACATAGTGTTGGCTACTTCCATTTGTTCAAATAATCCAGCCCCTGTCTTTCAATAAATTTAACACTTAGCTCTTTATCTAAGTGACTATATAATATATAGCTTTATTGGAGTACATCTTCACCCTCTTTAAGGGTGTGGACACTCTTGGAACAATTATATCTTTTACATTTTACATGATATTTCTTTAATAATTCATATATAGTACAAATATTAACATTATATTTATTCGCTATATCTTTTACTTTGACATTATCATTATACATTTTTATAGCATCTAAACACTATTCATCTGTTAAACAAAAAGAACCTTTATTAGTTCTTTTAAGTCCTCTATATTCTTTTAAATCAATACCATGCTCTACTAGGATTTTCTTTATATGTCTTGTATCTGAATGATATTTTATTTCTAAATCTCTATATGTAACACCATTTAAATAATCTTGCACTAACTATTCTTTTAATTCTTCGTTCTAATCAATAGTACACTATCTCCTTATTGTTACTCCTTTAGAAATTAAAAATCTTTTTACTGTTTGCTTATCAGTATTATACTGTTTAGCAAGTGTTGATAAAGTATATCCTGAATTATAGTTATTTATAAATTCAGTTTCTTCATATTTATTCATATCTAATGGATGCCTTCTTAATTTAATATCCATCGTTTTAAATAAACTTCTAATTGTTTCATTTGAAACATTATACATCTAAGCTATTTTTTTAATAGTAAATCCACTTAAATATAAATTTCTAATTTCCTCATACTAATTATCAGTAAAAAAGTATTTACATCCAGATTTTCCACCTAATGTGGAATTATATCCATTCTTAAAAGAGTCATAATATGCTATCCAATATATTTCTCTTTCATCCAATTTTTCTACAGGGCACTCTTCAACCTATTCCACTGTAAAATTTTCAATTCCATATTTATCAAAAGCTTTATATAGGACTTGCTTTCTATGTTCTATATTATAGTTTTTTATATGCTATTTAAATCTATGTTCTATAGTAAATCTTGTTTGTCCTATATACACTTTATTATTTACCCGATTGGTAATCTTATATATAAATCCGTTCATTTTAAAAATATATTATTTTCATGTTCTACTCTCTACACTACCTATAATTGTTAATTATAGGTTAGCACGGTGTTGTATTATAAAATAGTTTCACCGTTTTTGCCCAATTTTAACATGCTACTTTCATAGCAAGGTGACAAAACTTTATCACACCACCAGATTTTCCAATGTTGGTATATTCCAAATATGTTATCTCAAAGGCTTTTTATCCTTTGATTCTACTAATTTCTTATCTTAGTAGTTCAGCATACATTTTCATCTAAAATAGATGTTAGGAACTCTTGGCAAATTATTTCATTGCTATGCGTTACACTGTACACTTATATAACCTTCTTTTATAAGTGTATTTAGCACGGTATTATCCTTTAGAGAAATATTCAACTTATTATATAAGTCTTTATCAATTATTTTATGGTTAAACTTTTTTTCAGGAGGATTATAATATCTTAAATTCAAATTTAAATTCTTATAAGTTCTCCCTTTAACAATCTCTTTCATACAGTTTTTATTAATACCATAAATTATACTTAATTGTTTAATTGTAAAACCATAATCTATTAGGTCTTGAAGAAGAAGTAAAGATGTCTCAGTGCATTTTGAATTAAATCTTTCTTCACCCCATTTAATTAAACTATTGACTATAGCGTGATTCATATTATATTCATTACTACACCATTCGAGGTTATCTACTTTATTATTACTTTTATTACCATCCTTATGATTTACTTGTGGTAAATTCAAAGGATTTTCTATAAAGTATTCAGCAACTAATCTATGTATTTTCTTAGTAGTTGCTTTTTCCGTAGTTTCATATAACCTTACACCTTTATAACCTTTACTTATATTTAAAGGTTTTAAAACTTTAAATGTGTCTTTTCTTCTGATTCTACCTAAATTACTAACTTGATAAAGTTCTCTAAATCCTTTTATATCTTTCCAAATTTCCATATTATAAAATTTAATGGACTTCACCGTTTTTTCCTAATTATTCACTAAATAATCTCTTATTTAGGCGGCAAATTTCTCACCGTTTTGATTGCGATTACTTCTACCAAATACAAGTGCATTGTTCTTATATTCAGAGAACTGTTCCTCAACTTTGAAATCGACATGATGCATCCACATATTAACTGTGTCTGTGGTATATCTACCATTAGTCTCTTTAGCAATAGGAAGACCTATCTCAAGCTTCTTATTAAGCATAGAGCCTGTTACCTTATGCTTAATTCTTACAGTAGACCACTCATTTCTCATAGAAACAGGTGCTGCAAATCTTACCTTTTTGTTATCCTATAAGCTCTTTATCTTATAGTTCTATATGTCGCCATATAGTTCGGAGCACATTTTAACCCATCCTAAGATTAGGGTCTGGACACTCTTGGAATAATTATACTGTCTTTAATTAATTAATAATTAAATATCCTCATATTCTGCTCTCTACACTACTTATTCTAGTTAGGAATAAGTTAGCACGGAATTGTCTAAACAAGAGAGTTCTTCCGTTTTTGCCCAATTTTTTTCTATATGTTACCATATAGGGTGACATAAGATGCTGATTATCAGCTATTTATCACCAACTGACCTACTGAGTTCATCCTCCACGAAGGCTGCTTCTACAGAGAATCTTTCTCCACTGAGAAGTCGCTCTGAGGGCACTCCATCAACATTGCCACCTGCTAACTCCACCTTGTAACAGGCGTTACTTCCCTCCATCCTTGCGTCACCAAGGATTCTAAATTGATATAATTCATTTAGATTTCCAACGATGTATTCACCGTCACTAAACCATGCCTCGGGGAATACTAAATAGAAGGGAGCAGTACCTGCACCTACATTAGAACTCTCAGCAGTAACTACATTACCATTTTCATCTCTAGCCTCAATAAGAGGAACATTCTTCTTTGAGGAACCAATCACATCCCATACAAATTCGTCATCAGAATCAAACTACTTTGTTGGGAACTTACTAATAAAAGTCTCAAGTGTCTTACCGTTTCTAAAACCTAAGAGTTTAACCATCATGGCTGAAGCCTTCTAGGGAGCTGCTTGGAAGATACCTCCAATGTGATTCTTTCTAGACATACCCATCCAAGAGGTAAACTCTCTTGTCTGAAATTTACTTAATTTTCCACTCATTTTAATATAAATTTACGAATTATCTAATATCTTTACCAAGTATTAGACATCCAGAGTCCACCCCTATCCTATAAAGGATTCAGGGTCATCCTCAACATTACTAACAAATCTAAGATTGCCATCTGAGGTTCTTGCTGTATTATTGAGAACATTCTCCAGTTCTCTAATACCTTTCTTCACTTCTTTCTTAACTTTTCCTTTTACCAAACCATCAAGATTCTTAAAGCCGTCAGTAAGAGTAAATATCAAACCTAAATTCTTAATAAAATCTATCTTATTTTCCATTTCATACTTTTGGAGTGCTGTATATACATCACCTGTATCAGGGTCTTTATAGACAGGTTTTGATATATTATCATATATCTTCTGTCTAGTTTTCTTGTCTACAGATAACTCACCAAATACCTCCTTATCTTCAAGGATAGATTTCTTAAGTTTTTCAGCTTGTTCTTTTCTCTGTTTAATCTCTTTTTCTTCTTCAGCCTTAGCCTCTTTAATAAGAGTGTCATACTGACCTTGGAAAAATTCAAGATTACTGTTTAAGGCTTCCTTTGCATCTTCAATATCAGTTCCAGCATCAAAGGATTTTTTTACCTCCCTCTAAGCCCTTTCTTGACTGTAACCTCTATTTACAAAATCTTGATAAATTAACTGTCTTCTAAGTTTCTCTCCTTCCTCACCCTCATTATTAATATTTTCCTCTTTAATAGAATCAAGATAAGCAATAGTATTTTCAAATTTCTTTATATCTGTAGGTTCAACTCCAGCATTAAGAGCCTCGTCAACTCTTCTCTACCTTTCATCAAACTCAGATTTAATCCTTTCTTCTATTAAATCTCTAAATTCTTCAGGTGTATTAATCTTAGAAGCAGATTCATCATCAAGGTCTGGGAAGATACCCTCTTCTGCAAAAGCTTTGGCAATGGAAGAGTAGAAGTTGTTTTTAGGAGAAGAGCCACCTTTAGGAGAAGTGGTATCTTCCTATTCCTCTGTATTATCTTCACTACCTACGCTCTCTGGCTTATCAGATAAATCGTCTGAGTTAACCTCAGTAGTTTCTTTTGTCTCGTTATTATTATCATCTTGATTCCCATCAAGATTTTCCTCATTTTCTTCAGGTTGAGTTTCCTGTGTTTCCTCATCCCCAAACAGACCACTTATTTCATCTGCACTGAGGATATTATCCATACTTAAATCTTCTTCCATAAATCTCCTTTTTTAAAAACAGTGCAAAATTAGTCAAAATTTAGTATATATACAAGTATTTAAGTGTTTTACTAAGTAGTATTAATTAATTTACTTAATATATGGGTAAAAAATAAAGGATAAGATACATTATCTTATCCTTTATTATATTATATAAAGTATAGTATATTATATATATTACATATAGAATTTCTCTACTTTATTTTCATATTTATAATCATCGTCCATAAACCAAAATACTATAGCAGACTCTATTATTTTACAATCTGCCTTATCCCCAAACCATTGATTATATAAAGATATATAATCGTGGTAATGGGAATTAATTACTATATAAACATCGCAATAAGTTACAGATGTAGGTATATATCCTCTATATCTTTCACATACTTCCTTAGCCTTATTAATATCAAACTTCTATCCTATATACTTTCTTCCATCCTCTATATGATACATCTTAGACACAAGTTCCTTTGATTCTTCTTCACTCATATGTCTAAAGGTCTTGGTTATATGTATATTTTCATGTTGTTGGTCTAAATATACAGGTTCTAAACTGGCTGTAGTAACCTCGTGAAACTCATGCATATCTCTGTCTGTAATTATACCCTTCTTTTTAAGAAGCTATATTAACAAAATATCATCCATAGTATTATTCTTTATTGGTTAACATTTCCTTAAATGTATTTATATCATCCATATTAAGTACAAGTCTCTTGCTTGTAAAAGGTAAATTAAACTTAATCTATCCACCACCTATTTCTATATCACCTATAAATTGTGTCTTAAAGGAGAATGGATTAGTATTAAGCAGTCCTTCACTCATTTCAGCAAGTATGTTCTCTATATCAATATTACCATTTTCATCAGCTATTAGGTCTAAGGCTTTTGTAACTTTATTAAAATTCTTATCCAAGGCTCTTGTTATTAAAGGTTTCATAAAGCTAATCATAGGAGTGTTCTTAGACATAGTATCTATCTAAGTAACTACATAAGCCTTTAAGTTTTCTGTAAGTTTATCTATAGTAATCATATTACATAACCTCCTTTATAAATTCATCATAAGAAGTATTGGGATGTTCCTTACTGTACTCCTTAAATTTCTTAAACATTTCCATTTCCCTGTCAGTATCTTCTATAATCTTAGTCTTAAGTTTTCTCACTATCTTCAGTTGTTTTGACAGTAATTCCTTCCCTCTTTCAGACCCCTCAATCTTAGCTTTAACAAGATTAAGCAGTTCAGACTAAACCATAGACTAAAGTTCTGTATATATAGATACATAATCCTAATCATTAAGCAGCCTGTTCTTCTGTTCATTACTCATAGGGGTTATTTCCTAATCTATCTCGTCCCATATAAGTCTCTAAGGCTGATTATTCTATATCTACTAAGACTCTTTCAGCTATTTAAGCCTTTGTCTATAAGCTTCCATTCTCTAAATCTAAGTGTCTATGTCATCAAGGTTATTACTAAACATAGAATCCCCTCCTAATATAAACTAATTCAATGGCATAATATTATGATTTTAAAGTTAAACTAATAATTAATATAATGTTACAAATAATAGATTTCACACAATAATATCTGAGGATGAGAGCAGTAAACTCAATTACTGCTCTCACTCAAATCACATATTATGCTAACTATTTTCCACAAGGTGAGCAACAGCTACA
>JBJEJM010000034.1:0-1631 GCA_051878075.1 Clostridium sp.
GTTGGAATACCATTATCATATGCAAACTTTATGAAATCCCACACAATGAGGAAGTAATCAACATACCCCATCTGCTTTATTACTCCAAGCTCATATTCAAGTCTATCCACAAATTCTTCTGCTTCAGATGAGTTTTCCACAATTTTATTAACTTCATCATAGTTTATTTCTTTTTCCCTTAAATCCTTAAATACATCATACCTGTCAATAAGGCCTCTATAACACGTTTCCTTCAGATATTCATAAGGATCATCTTTTCCCTCTGGAAGTGGAAATTTAGGAAGCTTAGATTCATGGAACTTATATCTATAGTTACATTGATCTGCTATCTTAACTGTGTTCTCCAGAGCCTCTGGTATATATGAGAACATATCCCACATTTCTTCTGGAGATTTTAAATAAAATTGATCTGACGGGTATCTCCTTCTGTTTGGATCATCAACAGTTTTTGCTGTCTGAATACACATAAGAATATCATGTGATTTTGAATCCTCTCTTTTTATGTAATGAACATCATTAGTAGCAACTAGTGGAATACCTGTTTCTTTTGAAAGCTTTATATTTAATTCATTTACTTTCTTCTGCTCTTCCATTCCATGATTCTGGATTTCCAAGTAAAATCCATCTTTAAAAATATCTTTATATAAAAGGGCATCTTTCTTTGCTTTTTCATAATTATCATTAAGCAGGTCAGATTGGACTTCTCCTCCTAAACAGGCACTCAAGGCAATAATCCCTTCACTATGTTTTTTTAAATAATCATGATCAACCCTCGGTTTATAATAAAACCCCTCAATAGATGCCATTGATACTATCTTCATTAGATTCTGATAACCTGTTTCGTTCTTTACAAGAAGAACTAGATGATGCGTTGAATTTTCTTTATCCGGCTGTTTTATATGCATAGATTTTGCTGCAACATAGACTTCACATCCAAGTATTGCTTTTATGCCATTTTCCTCTGCAGCCTTAAAAAAGTCTACCAGTCCATACATTACACCATGATCTGTTATGGCTATACTGTCCATTCCTAGTTCTTTTGCCCGCTTCATAAGCTTTTTAATTTTACCTGAACCATCTAACAGACTATATTCAGTATGAAGATGAAGATGCACAAACTTTTTTTCTTCTGACATTACGTGATCTCCTTTCACAATATTATTTATATTTACTTTATATGAATAAATTTTTTAGTATACAATTCTAAGCAGATAATTATATATTCACTCATTAATTATATCAAAATCGCTTTTCTTAATACATATATTCTAATTTAGAATCTTTATTGAAAACTCATGTAATTTAAAGTAATAATTAATATTTTAATATAAAAAGCTAAATTAAAATTCATATAGAAAATACCGATTAAAATAATTAAAAAAGCCTGAATAAAATATCTAATATTTTTATTCAGACTTTAAAATGAATGTAAATATAAATTATTCAAAATCTAATGTCTTACTGCATTCCACATATGGCCCTATAACCTTCTTAACCTTCTCTACATGGAATTCATTTACGTCATAAGATAAATAGTCCTCTTTAGAATCAAATCGTGTTATAATGCCTATATTATAGCTTCTATCGCTTCCTATAACATCAACACCCACTTCAAGTTTCTTTAATTCTTT
>JBJEJM010000035.1:0-7058 GCA_051878075.1 Clostridium sp.
CCTGTTACCACCGTGAAAGGGTGGTGTCTTAACCGCTTGACCAAGGAGCCATATTCTTTTGTTTTTAAGTACCTCAAGTACAATAATATAATATCTTATTTTTCTACATATGTCAACACGTTTTTTTATTTTTTATTTCAAAAATAATATTTATTTAAAATTTATATGCTTTTACTAATAAATCAACTACATTTTTCATGATGTTTTTATGATTTTCTTTAATTTATCTAATTAAATTTTGTAGTTTCTTTATAAAAAATCATTTCATCCATAAACTTAAAATGTCTTTAAATAATCATTGTAATATGTACCTTTAAATATTATTTTGATAATCTTTTAAAACTAAAATTAAAAGAACTGCTGTATTAAAATTTATAACATTTACCATTAAATAGTATTAACTATAAAGTTTCAATACTATTTGAATAAAAGTTACTAATTCTCATTAAGCAGCAGCTCTTCATTATAAATCAATATTTTGACTATTTTTATAATGTAAATTTATTTAATTCTGTTTTCAAAGTATTAGCTATTTTCTTAAGATTTTCTGTATAATCATCAAGTTTAGACATAGCTTCAGTAACTTCAATTACTGAATCTGCAGCTCCTTCAGAGAGTGCTGCAGATTCTTTTGAAATTTCCAATATATTTTCCACTTTTTGCACTACTATATCTTTATTTTTAAACATTTTTCTATTTAACTCATTAATTTCATCCAATTCATTTAATAAGTTTCGTATAGACTCTAATATTGAGTTAAATAATGCTTTTGTTTCAACAATGGATTTTTCTTCATCTAGTCTTATGTCTTTACTCTCATTAAAAACTGTTAATGTTGATTTTACATTTGTATTAATATTTTCAATTATAGCCTTTATTTCATTTGTAGATTTTTTAGATTGATCCGAAAGATCTCTTATCTTATCTGCAACCACTGCAAATCCTTTTCCTGCCTCACCTGCTCTTGCTGCTTCAATACTTGCATTTAATGATAATAAATTAGTCTGTTCTGTTATATCTGCAATTGCATTAGAAATATAATCGATATTTTTAACACTTTTTACAACTTCATTTACCATATCTTCTGTTATCCTAAAATTCTCTTTGGTCTTATCAGTTTTCTTTATAAGAGTATCAAGCATTCTTATTCCTTTCATGCTGAGATTTTCAGTTTTACTTGAAGTTTCATTCAGAGTATTGTTGAAATTTTCTGATTGTAATAGCTGATTCGCAAGATTTTCCACATGATTTGTTACTGCTTCAGTGCTTTCTGACTGCTTAAGAGCTCCATCTGAAACAGATTCAACTGCTTTAGATACATCTTTAGCATTGCTTGTTGTTTCCTTTGACATATTGAATAGTTCATCTGATACATCTAACAACTTATAAGAACTTTCTTCTACATTCTTCATCAATTTAGATACATTTTCAACCATTATATTGAAGTTTTCACCGAGTTGTCCAAATTCATCTCTTTTTTCTACTTTTATAGTCTTTGTAAAGTCACCTCCAGCTATATGCTTAAATGCTTTACTCAATATACTTATCTGTTTTTTAATTGAATTTGTCATTATTAATGAAAATATAACTCCTATAATTGCTCCTATAATTGAAACTGCTACAGTTGTCACTTTAATCTGTGAAACATTATTTGAAATTTCATTATCACTTACAATACCAACAAGCTTCCACTTTGTAATTTCATCATTCAGCTGCATTATATGAATTTTGTCGCCATTAATATTAAGTTTATAAGATCCATTATCTTCTGATTGTATTTTCTGCCATACTTCCAGATTATTTAAAGAATCTTTAAAATACTTATTATTATCATTATCTACCAGGATATTTCCATTTTCATCAACTAATAATACATATCCTGTATTTAAAAGGCCAATATTCTGAATGTAGCTTTCTATTGTGCTGAAATCTACATCAATTGTTACTACTCCTACAAAAGTACCTTTACTCTTTACTTGTTGTGCTACAGTAATTATTTTTTTATTTGTTTCTTTATCAGTATAGGGTTCTGAATATACCGCAAAAACCCCATTCCTATTTTCATTTTTTAGTGCATCTTTATACCACTTTTCGTTGCTTAAATCAATATTTTCTTCGATTTTATAATCCCCTACTACCTCGCCTTCAGAATTATTTGTAAGCCATGCAGTTAAAACTCTGTTATTTGTAGTAAAATATCTAGCTCTTACTGCTCCATCACAAGTTTTTAATGCTGCAACAAGCGAATTCTGAGCTGAATCTACAATTTCATTATTTACATTCCCATCCACTTCAAAATGCTTAAAATCATTCTTACGTGTCAGTATATCCATTTCCAGACTCAGCCTTTTAAGATAATTTACAAACCCTTTTTTACTCTCATCAAGAGTCTGTACACTTGTCAACTCCATATTATTTATCAATATACTTTTTGACTGTCTAAAAGACATGATACCTAAAATAGACATTGGGATTATCATAACCAATAAAAAATATAATAATAACTTTACCCCAATAGAACCTCTTCTCATATTAAACCACCCTTATTCATTTTATACACCAATTACATAATATTACACTTTATGTAAAAATACAACTATTAATACAAAAAAATTATATTTTTTTATTAATTTAGCAAATAAAATGTATATTTATTAAATATATGTAGAAGTATAAGGCAATTTGAAAATATACGTCTCTTTGTTTATATATAAAAACAAAAAATATTTTAAAACATCATTTATTTCTTTAATATTTAGAATTAACAAAAATTATAATTTAATATTTCAATAAAAAATATATACATCAATATATATTCTATTTATTTTTATTTCTAAAACACCATCATTTTTCCAATAAAGTACATTTATCTTTATAAATCTCACCATTTTTCTTGTTATTAGTAGTATATTATGTTTTTTTTTGTTATAATTGCATTGTTATAGTAATTATATTCTTCGGAAGATAAAAGAACTGTTATCGTCATTAAGACCAACCAATATATACTTTTATTAAATTGCATATAAAAAATATTCATGTATACGCTAACTATGAGAATTTGATTATTAATTATTTCTATTTGTTATATATTTATTCAAATATAGAATGTTTATATGAAAAATTTGTAATTATATATTTAATTTCAAATAAAATGACTATTCTATACATTTTCCTTAAATAAATAACTAATTGAAAAGTATAATCATAAAGAAGGGTGAGTAATTTATGAATAATATTATAATTTGTGAAGATAATCTAATGCAGCGAAATATGGTTACATCCATTATTGAAAGCGAATCTAAAAATTTTAACTGTAAAATTGAGCTTTCTACGGATGATCCACATGCTGTAATTAAACATATACACAGTCGTGAAAATAGTTTTATTTATTTTCTAGATATTAATTTAAACAGTGATATAAACGGTTTTGATTTAGCAAAATTAATACGTACTTATGACCCAAATGGATATATTGTATTTTTAACTGCTCATGCAGAATTAACACTTCTTACCTTTGAGTATAAAGTACAAGCTCTTGATTATATAATTAAAGGTGACTCTGAAGTTATAAAACCAAGGATTATCGAATGTTTAAACGTTATACAAAATAATATTGATTGTGCAAAGAAAAATAATAACAATAAACTTTCTATTGATACTGGCAGTAATATTATTTTGCTGGATTACGATGATATTTTATTTTTTGAAACATCAGCTAAAGAGCATAAAATTTCTGCCCATACTATTAATGGACAATATGAATTCTATGGTACATTAAAGAAATTAGAAAAATCAGCGCCATCTGACTTCTATAAGAGTCATAGATCATATCTTGTAAATACCGGAAAAATTAAGAGTATTGATAAAAATAAAATGCTTATAAATATGATTAATAATGAAATTTGCTATGTATCTTTGCGTTATATGAAGGGATTGTTAAAAAAATGCATTTAATAACAGTAAACAGCTTGATTATATCATTGCTTTTAGTTATCAGCTACTTGATTCCTGTTTCAGAACTTACTTTTTTTGTTAAAAAAGATAAAAAACTATTAGCTATGTTTTCAATTGTTTTTTACTTTATAAATTTGTGTTTTTTTAACTCAAAATATTATTTGTTTTTAATACCGATAATTATTTTTATATATTTGTTGAATACATTTAAGGATATTTGTATTTCTGTTATTCTTACCTGCTTCATATGGATTTTAATGCTTTTCGCAGAAGAAATATCAGATATACTATTTATATATGTGTTGAAATATACTCCTACAGATATATATAGCAGTTCTATAATTTATATTGCTTTAAATGTTTTAATAGTTATTTTTTCAAATATCTTTAGTAAAGCATTCAAAAGAATTTTATTGAAGATATTTGATAAATTCAATATTGACTTATGCCTGATAAAAGAACTCCGTGTTTCAGTCATATTTACTATTATCATGTTTTTCTTTGCAGTCTATCAGACTATTGTAAGTAAATATCTCTGTTCATGGCATAACCTTGTATTTTTATCTCATATTGTCAATCTGCTGGTTTTTTTCATATTTATTATAACTCTTTTATATTGTTATTTTCATGCTTTAATAAACGAATATAAATCCAAAGAATATTCCATATTAAAGAATTATGCAAATATGCTTGAAAGTACTTCTGCAGATTTAAGAACTTTTAAACATGATTATATAAATATTCTTTCAACTTTATCAGGATATATAGAAAATGAAGATATAACAGAATTGAAAACTTACTATTATAATGAAATTATGCCAGAAAGTAATAAAATTATAAACAGAAATTTATCACTATCTTTACTTGCACATATAAAGCTGAATCCATTAAAAGCTTTATTGGCAGATAAAATAGCTATTGCTTACTCAGAAGGTATAAATATAAATCTTGAAATACCCGATGATATAAATTTTATTAACATAAATATCATTGATTTATGCAGGATAATCGGTATTTTTATGGATAATTCAATTGAATCCAGTGTTTCATGCGATAATAAATTTATACATTTTGCGGCTATAAAAACTGATGATAACATTATATTTAATATAAGTAATTCCTGCCTGGATTCTATACCTCCTGTTCATAAACTATATGAACGGAATTTTTCTACAAAAGGTAAAAATCGTGGCCTTGGATTAAACAATGCAAAAGATATAATTACAAACAACTACAAAAATATCCTTTTAAATACTACAATAAAAAACTGCATATTTACACAGGAAATCATAATATATAACAGATAGAAGTTTATCACGTTAATCAGCTGTATCTAAAACAAAAATACTTTTGACACAAAATTAGTATGTCAAAAGTATTTTTTATTATGATATTATGATTAGTCAGCTATTATAGCTTTTCTCAATGCCATAAGGTCTGCTGTATTTAATTTAGAATCTCCGTTCATATCAGCATTTTCTTGATTTATAGTAACACTTGATGGATTCATTATATATTTTTGTAAATCTAAATAATCCATTGCATCAACTTCACCATCACCATTTACATCACCTTTTAAAACAGTTGGATTATCTATTGGACCATCTGTTGAACCATTTAATTGTTGTCCTCCATTTTCGTTCATGTAAGAAGTTACCCATGCAAATGGAGCATTCCAGTTGATTGTAACTTCATTAGTAGACCATGATTCTATATTATCCATGAAGCACTTAGCTGCTGGTCTTGAACCTGATTTCCATCCTGATCCCTTAACCCATGGATCTTCAAGTCCTGAGTTTGGACCACCTGACATAGCACCTGCTGGAGCTTTAGGGAATGTATTATCTGCTTGATATGCCCAGAAACGATGGTGTGGATTTTCAAGTGGATTGCTTCCGTATCCAGTAACATAAGATTGAACATTAGGGTTACATCCTAATATATAATCCATTGCTCTTGCAGCACCATTTATATATTTAGCATCTTTCTTGTCGCTGAAGTCATGTGCATAAGACATTACAATTCCATCATTAACTACAAATGAGTTTGAACCCCATGCATATCCTCTATCACCAGAATGTTCTGGATCAGATAATGGTGATCCAAATGGTCCTTCAACTACAGGTGTGCCATACCCTTCTTTGTTTTGATTTTCTATAAATTTGTCTGCTGCTTTTATGATATTATTTCTTGCAGCCTTCACATCTTCTGCTGGTAAATTATTTGGTACAAGAGCTAAACTTATAGTTCCTAAGCCTTGAACATTTCCCCAGTCAAAAGCACCACTTATTCCATTATCTTCACCACCAGTTAATTCTGTTGGCATTTCTAGATAATATTTAGAGCTCTTAATATAATCTAAATATTTGCTTTCGCCAGTTGTTACATAAAGTTCACAAGCAGCCCAGTAGAATTCATCATCAACCTTAGTATCTCCATAAGCTCCACCACCTGTTGATCCTGACATTGGTGCAAATATATCTGGATGTGCTACAGCTGCGTCCCATGCTTTTTCTGCTGCTGTTAAACATTCATTAGAAAAGCTTGGATCATATTGTTTCCAAATACGAGAACCTTGTGCTGCAATTGCTGCTAAGTTTAATGTAGCAGCTGTGCTTGGTGGTTGTAAGAAACGTTCTTCGGTATCTTGATCTGGACGTACTCCAAGTGCTGTCCAGTTCTTATCATGAGCCTTATGATGAGCCATTCCAGCATATTTATTTCCATCTGGTACCTGCATCTTTAAAAGTGTCTGTAAATTCCATCTTGATTCATCAAGAATATCTGGAATTCCATTTCCACTTTCAGGAATATTCATTGTATTATCTCCAAATGGAGCCTTTTTCATATCTACATTATTGTATAATGCATGTTCATATTGATTCATCATTGTCCATGTAGATATTCCACCATTAACAACATATTTACCATGGTCACCAGCATCATACCATCCACCAGTTACATCTAAAGTATAGTTTCCTTGTCCTTCTTTAGTGTACCATGTATCTTCTGCATTCTTTAATACATCACTTGGATGTCCTGCTGCTCTTTCTAAATCAGCTCTTCCACAGTAAGGCTGTTTAATTGCTATACCACTTCTATTG
>JBJEJM010000036.1:0-7044 GCA_051878075.1 Clostridium sp.
GCTTGTGACTATTCAAAAGAAGCTTTAAAAATTGTAAGAGATAATACTTTTAATGTTGATGTTGTTGAGATGGATTTTACAAAGCCATTTGAATTTGAGAATGAAAGCCTAGGCCTTATAATTGCAGATTTATGTCTGCACTATTTTAGTGAAGAAGTTACATTTAATATTATTTCTGAATTGAGACGAGTATTAAGAAAAGACTGTCACATTATTTTAAGAGTTAATTCCATAAATGATATTAATTTTGGAGCAAAAGATGGTGAAGAGATTGAAAAGCATTTTTATCTTACTAAAAATGGGTACAAGAGATTTTTTGATGAAGATGATATAAGGTATTTCTTTAAGGATTTTGATTTTGAATATCTAGAGGAAGATTCTATGGACAGGTATGGAAACACTAAAAAAGCTTTTGTGGTTTTATTAAGAAAATAGATAAACATATTAGTAAAGTTTGGTTTAGGAGTATGAGGCAGGCAAAATGAGAGCATGTCTCATACTTTATTTGTTTTAAATATAAATTAATATAATAAAGATTCACCTGATTTTAGAGGAATTTCATAAATTATATATTATTATAATAATTTTATTTTAAGTGGTTTATATTGACTAGTTATATATTTTTTTATAAAATAAAAAATATTATACTCGAAAAATGTGGAATAATATAAATAAACTGGAGGATAAATTATGATTAATACTAATTTTCATAAAGTTGCGGATATAAATAGTTATTCAAGTTACTATAAGAATGGTAATACATGTGCAGATATTAAAAATAGTTCTATAAAAAAATGCGGTGACAATTCCATAAATAGAAAAGATGAAAATTCTTTTATGAACTTAGAAAAATATAATAACTGTAAAGTAAAATGCAATAAATTCTATTCTGAATTAAATGATAAATTTTCTAAATTGAAAGATTCATCACTAAAAGTTAAATCATATGCAAAAAACAGCTTATTTTTTGAAAGTGATTATGATGAAATCAATGACAGATGTGATAAGAATTTTATGAGTGCAGCAGAGGATTTTGCTTCTGATTATAATGCAGCTGTTAAATTTCTTTCTGATTATCCACCATCTTTAGGAGAAGCAGAAAATAAATCACAGTCGTATAAAGATATAAAAAATAATTTGGACAAGCTATCGGAAGTTGGAATAGAAATAGATACGAAAACAGGATTTATGTTAATAAACAAAAATAATATGGATAAAGCAATAAAATCAGATATTGAAAATGTGTGCAATGTAATTGAAAATATTTATTCAGATATATCTTCACAGGTTTCTAATATGGCTGATGCAGCCTCAGCTGATTCTGACATTGTGTATTATTCTACACAGCTTGATGTTACTGAAATCAATAATACTTATTTTTACAATCCAGGCAACAGTTCAATACTTCAGTCTAATGCAGCATATTCAAGCGGTATAATATTAAATTACCTTGTGTAAATTAATAAATATAGTATTTTATTACTACAAAAGTCCAAATTCAATCGAGTTTGGACTTTTGTTTTGTGAAAAAAGGACTGAGCACTAATTATTTGTGCAACAGTCCCTTAATTCCCATTATAATAAGGTAAAATTAATTTTCACTCCAGAATCTGCTTATTTCTTCTATAAGATTTTCTCTTGTTATTTCATTATTAAGATATTTTCTAAGAGCACTTCCAAGGATTTTTGAATTATTTGTTGGAAGATAACTATTCATTAATTCAGTTGTCTTATTATTATCTCTATATCTTATTATCTCACTAACTAAAGGATCATTTTGAGTTATATCTATATTATCAAAACTTGGAATAACCCTGCAGTCCTCAACTAAAAATTTATGTCCTTTTTCATTATAGACAAGATAATTTAGAAATCTTTTTGCGGCTTCCTGCTGTTGTAATGAATTATTCTTATCAATAATGAAATACTTTGTAGTTCCCATTGCTATTTCATTATTTCCAAAATCACTTGAGTTATTGCTTATTGGAACTGGAATGAATCCAAAATCACTATTACCGCTGCTGTTATTTAATATGCTTTGAGATATCCAATTTCCCATATACCAGAAACCTACTTCACCTTCGCCAAGCATTTCTGCACATTTATCGTATGATGGTGTAAGCGGACTGTCAGAATACATATTATATTTTTTCATTACATCAAAAGTGTCAATAAGACCGTTTAATGGCGTATTATTAATTATACTGTCAGGATTAGATCTAAGATTTTCAAAATAGTGTTTATTGGAATCAGAATTATTTGAATCAATTGAATAAAAAGTTGCTAGGAAGTGATCCCCTAAAGACCATTCTTCATTAGTTATTATTAGTGCCTCTTTACCTATAGCATTAATTTTCTGAAATGCTTCTTCTAAAGCAGACAGAGTATTTATCTTACTTACATCTATGCCAGCCTCATCAATGACCCTTTTATTGTATATGAAACCAATTCCTTCTGTGGAAAAAGGGAATGCTATAATTTCGCCATTATCATTTTTTGAAACATCAGATGCACCCCCCGAAATGTCTTTAACCCATTCTTCTGAAGATAAATCAATACATCTATCTTTAAATTCACTAATATGTGCAGCATCAACAAGAGTAAGTGTTGGTGCATTATCAAGAGCTATAAGGGAACTTAGCTTTTCATTGTAGGAGCTAGTCTGACTGTATTTTACTATTTTTATATTTATGTCTTTATTTTCATTCATAAATTCTCTTGCAGCTTCATCAAGAGCAGCAGAAATTTCAGGTTTAGAATTTAAAATTGATATGTTGACTATATTACTATTATTTTCATCAGTTCCACATGCTATAAAAAATGTAGAAATAAAAAAAATGATTAAACTTAAAAAAGCTATTTTTTTCATTATAATATTCCCTCCTTTATTCAGTCTTGAACTTGTCTATATTTGATTTCAATTCATCAACAATTTTTAAAATTATATCTCCAGATTTTTTAACTTCCTGAATTACATTAATCTGATTTTCAGAAGATGCTGTAACTTCTTCTGCAACAGCAGCGCTTTCTTCAGAACTGCTTGCAAGTGTTTCAATAAGCATTAAAAGATCATTGCTGAAATTTCTTATGTAATCAATAAGATCGTTGAATGATTTAATATTATCAGATATCTTATTGTCAGCATTTGTAATTTCACTAAATATATCTATTGTTTCACTAACTGTAGCTGACTGAAGTTTCATTCCACTATCAATTGAATTCATGAGTTCAGTTGTTTTATTTGCTTTTATTCTTATACTATTAAGAATTTCAGCTGTTTTGCTTGTAGCCTCCTGAGATTCATTAGCAAGTTTTGAAACTTCCAGGGCAACAACTGCAAATCCTTTACCACTTTCTCCAGCTCTTGCAGCTTCAATTGATGCATTTAAAGCTAAAAGACTTGTCTGATCAGCTATATCGCTTATTGTTTCAATTATTTCATCTATATTAGAAACAAATTGCGCTAATTCTTGTACTTCTTTAACAGCATCTCCAACTAATCCAAACTGAATTTCAGTGTTATTCTTAAGCTGTCTAGTTCCATCATTTCCTTTAGACAATGCAGTATCAGAAATTGTTAAGGCTTTATTTGTTTCATCAAGTTTATCAGTCAGTTCAATGATTTTATTATCTAATATCCTAACATTATTTAATAAGTCATCTGTCTTAGATGCCTGATTAACAGAGCTTGTTGAAATTTCATCCATTGCTTTTGAAATATCCTTGCTGTTTTCCTGTGCTGATGATGCAAGTTCATCAAGAGTAACAGAAGCATCTTTAAGTTCATTGCTTTTATTGTATATACTTAAAACAAGATTTCTTAATGATTTAACCATTTCATTTAAGTCATTTCTTATATTTACTATCTCTTCAGAGCCATTTAAATCACATTGAACTGTTAAATCTCCCTGTGCAACAGTCTTTGTTAAATTCACCATCTGGGATACAGGCTTCATTACAAATTTTAGAATAAAGAGTGCTATACCAACTATCGCAGCAATAATAAATATTACTACTGGAATAGCAGAAATAATCACATTCTTAAAACCGCTGTAAATATCTGAATTCGGTGTAGTTGTTATAGTTCCCCATTTTAATGATGGTATAAAATTATAAACAGCAGCACCTGTTTCACCGTCATATGTATAGTTTATACTATTGAAATTACCTTCCATTGCTCTTTGGGCACCGTTACTTAGTTCACTTGAACTATCAAAAATATTTTCATTGATTATTTTATCTGACCCACTATGATATGTTATATAACCATTACTGTTAAATGTAAGTATATGACCTTCTTCTGAATAGAATATATTACCAATACTATCCTGAATACTAGTTGTCTTAACTTTATTAATGATATACCCAATAATATTGTTATCTTGTTTTACTGGTGATGAAAAAATTATATACGGGAAGTTTTTTTCCTCATCAATCATAACATCACTTACATATGAATATTCCTTCTTAATATCATTAAAGTATTCAGCACTGCTTATATTTGCATTTTTAGAACCTAGAGCATCAGCTAATATATTACCAGAAACATCAACATACATAATATTATAAATGCTGTTATCCTGCCCATGCTTATTTTTTAATTCAATGCTTATTTTTTCTAAGTCATTGCTGTCTAGTATTTGTGAGCTTGCTATATCCTCAACCAAGATAATATTATTATCTCCCCATTTATCAAGATTTTCAGTTATCATACTCGATATCTGTCTTAAAGATGCTATCTCACTATCATACATAGATGATTTTATTATTTTGCTTGAAATGATTGATAAAATTAATACTGGTGCTATTCCAATAAATAGAGAAGCTATTATTAATTTTGATTTCAAGCTTTGAGCTTTAATTTTTTTATTTTTTTTCTGTTTCATTTATTATCTCACCTTCCTTTTATTCATAAATATACCACGGTTGTTTTTCGACAAAAATTACAAAAAATTAAGAGGCTTTTATAGAAAATATTAAATTATAGCTAAAAATATATTTAATACATTAAAATTCTAGTAAATTTTCATCAATAAAATATAACTTTACATTGTGTTGAATAATTTTCATGGAATGGTATAGTAAATATATACAAAAATATTAATAAATACCTATATTAAAGAAATTTTTTGTGGAAAAAGTATAAGGAGCAAGTTATGGATAGAATCATAAAAGTAAGAAATCTTGTTAAAAGGTTTGGCAATTTTAATGCCGTAGATAAAGTGAGTTTTGACGTAAATAAAGGAGAACTTTTTGGATTTTTAGGCATTAATGGAGCAGGAAAATCGACAACTATAAATATGCTATGCACATTATATAAAAAGACAGAGGGAGAAGCAGAAATATGTGGATTAAGGCTTGGTTATGATAATGATGAAATAAGAAAAAAGATTGGAGTTGTATTTCAAGAAAATTCTTTAGATGACTTTTTGACTGTAAAAGAAAATCTTGTTATGAGGGGATATTTATATGAAGAAAGTAAAATGAAAATAAATAAACAGCTTCATAATGTTGTGGAATCATTAAATATTGAGCATCTATTAAATAAAAGGTTCAAGGATCTTTCAGGAGGGCAGAAGAGAATCTGTGATATTGGACGTGCCCTTATGAATACTCCTGAGATTTTATTTTTAGATGAACCTACCACAGGAATAGATCCAAAGACACGAAAAAACTTGTGGAATAGCATTGAAGAAATTCAAAAGATAAATAATGTGACAATATTTCTTACTACACATTATATGGAAGAAGCATCGAAAGCAGATAATATATGTATTATAGATAAAGGAAAGATTGCTGCGCAAGGAACTCCATTTGAAATCAAAGATAAGTATTCAAAAAATAAGCTGAAGATTCAATATGAAAATAAAGATAAAATTGAAAGGATTCTTAAGGACAAAAACATTATCTTTACAGAAGAAGAAAATAGACTTTGTATTGAAGTAAAAAACACAATAGATACTATTGAAATTCTTAACAGCATTAAAGAAAATATAAGAACTTTTGAAGTGTTACAGGGAACAATTGAAGATGCATTCATAAATATTACAGGTATGTCTATAAATAAGCAGAGCTTTTAGAAGATGGTCTCTTGAAATACATTGATAAGTATTGTTTATAAATAAAATAGTTATGAAAAAGAAAGGAAATGAATATGAAAACATTAGGTATGTTAATAAAAAGAAATATATTAGTTTATATCAGAAATAGAAGTGCAGTGTTTTTTTCATTATTATCAATGATTATAATAATAGGATCAGATCTTATGTTCCTCAAAAGATTTAATGTTAATGGGCTGGTATCAATGTCTCAGGCACCAAGAGAAACAGCAGAATGTTTAATAAATTCATGGCTTATGGCTGGAGTAATAGTAGTAAATTCAGTTACAGTAACCCTTGGTGTAATTGGAATAATGATTGAGGATCAAGAAAACAAAAGAATATTATCATATTGGGTGTCACCAGTAAGCAGATTGAAGCTTACATTGGGATATATTTTAGCTGCATTTTTTATGGCATGTATTATGTGCTTTATAACTTTTATATTTTCAGAAGTTTACATAGTTTTGTGCGGAGGAAGTATACTGAATATTTTAGATATTATGACTGTGGGACTGTATATTGTAGTAAATGTATTTTCATCAGCATGTTTTGTATTTTTTGCTGTTACATTTATTCATACAAACGGAGCTTTTTCAGGGCTTAGTACTATAATCGGAATTTTTGTAGGTTTTATTGGAGGAATATATATTCCTATTGGATCTTTTCCAGAATCAATCCAGAATATTGTAAAGTGTTTCCCATTAATTTATGGAGTATCAGCTATGCGTGGAGTTTTTTCAAAAAATGTCCTTGAGCTTGTTTTTAAAAATTCAGAACCATCAGTGGCAGCAGAATATAGTGATTATATGGGAATAAGCCTTTCATGGAACCATACTATTTTAAGTGACTGGATTAAAATGTTAGTTTTAATAGCAAGTGGATTGTTATTTATTACAGCATCTATATTAGTATTAAAAAGAAAACAAATCAGGGATAGATAAAA
>JBJEJM010000037.1:0-1622 GCA_051878075.1 Clostridium sp.
AATTGATGAGTGGTTTAACAGGCATTTCTTCACAACTAACTTCTGGTATATGTGGCAGACTACTTTTGCATTCCAGCCTTGGAGCAGTTTATTTGAATTCAGACGCTATATGAATAGAATGATTTTTGAATTTTCTAGAATAGAAACATTGGAAGGCGTCACAAGAACTCCATATAACCAATATGAATCAGTAATTCTTCCATTAAAAAAATACCTTGAAGGTTTTGGTGTAGATTTTATTTCAAATACAAAGGTTAAAGATTTAGAGTTTAAACAAGGTCCTGGTATAACAGTGACAGCAATACACATGGAAGAAGGAAAAAGTGAAGAAGAAGATAAACTTACAAATACAATAGATGATGTCGTTAATGAAAGTGGTAAGACTCAATCCGAAGAAATTGAAGCTAGTACTGAAAGTATAGGTATTGATGAAGATGGTGATGAGGCTTATGTAACTGAAGAGCCAATAGAAACAGATTTAAATGAACAGAATCAAAATGAACAGTCTGAAAATGAAGAAAATAATAGTGATGAAAATAATAACAGTGAAGAAGAACATTCAAGCAATATAGTTCATGATGTTATGGAATCACTTCATATAACTGATTCAAATGAAGAATCCAGTGATAATAAAGAGAAAGAAGAATCTTCAAAAGAAAAAATCATATATTTAAAAGAAAATGATAAATGTATAATGATAAATGGATGTATGACTGATAATGCAACACTTGGAGATTATTATACTGCACCAAAGTTTGACATGTCTAAACCAATGAGTGCAGAGCTTTGGGAAAAGATAAGCATTAAAAAACCAGGACTTGGATGTCCAAAGCCATTCTTTGATTATCCTGAAGAAAGCAACTGGGAAAGCTTTACTGTTACCTGCAAGGGTAATAGATTATTAAAGCTTATAGAGAAATTCTCTATGAACGTTCCAGGAAGCGGAGCACTTATGACTTTTAAGGATTCAAGCTGGCTTATGAGCATAGTGGTTGCAGCACAGCCACATTTTAAAAATCAGCCTATGGATACTACTATATTCTGGGGATATGGATTATATACTGATAAAAATGGAGACTATATAAATAAGCCTATGAGAGATTGTACTGGAGAGGAAATTATTACAGAGCTTCTTTATCATCTTCATTTAATTGATAAAAAAGAAGAAATTCTAAAGGATATTATTAATGTAATTCCATGTATGATGCCTTATATTGATGCACAGTTCCAGCCAAGAAAAATGAGCGATAGACCGGAAGTTGTACCAAGAGGTTCAACTAACTTTGCAATGATAAGTCAGTTTGTTGAAATTCCAGAAGATATGGTATTTACAGAAGAATATTCAGTTCGTGCTGCAAGAACAGCAGTTTATACACTATTTAATGTGGATAAGGACATCTGTCCAGTTACACCATATAATAAAGATCTTAAAGTTCTTTTTGAAGCATTAAAGAAATCATTAACTTAGAATACATTAATGTCATAATAGCACTACTTGTCATATATTATAGAATTTATGATAAGGAAGTGCTATTATGCCTTACTTTAAAAAATTAAACAAGATAAATGGTTTTGATTATGTTACCACATTTTTTTCATGCACATTCATAATTCATTAAATT
>JBJEJM010000038.1:0-7002 GCA_051878075.1 Clostridium sp.
ATTTAGAGAAGGGAATTTATATTATGGCATTTATGGATAAAATCCAAGTTAAATTAGTCAATACAGAGGATATTAATATTATTTCAAGCCGCCAGATTATGAGCACTGAGGAATATGGAAAATATATAGGAAAACTTTTTGAAACAGCAGCAAGGAATAAACTTACTGTAACAGGAGCTCCAATGTCAATTTATTATGATGAAGAATTTAATCATGAAGCAAATGATACTGAAGTTGCACTTCCTATTAAAGAAAAGACAGAATACACAAAAATCCTTAAGGGAAGCAGATGTGCAATGACTGTCATAAAGGGAGGTTACGATAAGCTCTCAGAAGGTTATACTAAAATTACTGAATGGATAGCAGCAAATAATTATAGAATTAATGGCGCACCTTATGAAAAATATGTAAGCGGACCAATGGATAGAGGAGAGATCATTACAGAAATATATATGCCAGTAGAATAAAATTTATATATGGAAGATATTCACTTATAATTATTAAATGTTTAAGATTTTATAGATATAGGCTATAATAAAGATAATAAAAATACGTGAGGTGAAATCTTATGAAAGGCTTACTAGACCCAAAGGTTGATTTTGTATTTAAGAATATATTTGGATCTCCAAAGCACCCAAGAGTTTTAATATCATTTCTGAATGCCACATTAAAACCGTCAAATAAAATTACAAGCGTTGAAATTAAGGGAACAGATTTAGAAAAGCAGTTTATTGAAGATAAATATTCAAGATTAGATGTAAAGGCAATTACTAATAATAATGAAATTATTAATATAGAAATACAATTAAAAAATGAATATAATATGATACAAAGGAGTTTGTACTATTTAAGTAAAATGTATGAAGAACAGCTTGGTGAAGGCGAAGATTATTCAAAATTAACAAGGACAGTATGCATAAATATTCTTAATTTTAAATATTTAAAAACTGAAAAGTTCCATACGGCATATAGACTTAAAGAAATTGAAAGTAATGAAGAATTGACTGATATTATTGAAATGCATTTTATAGAAATTCCAAAGCTTCAGAAAAATAGTGATGAAAAAGATTTATTAATAGCATGGACAGAATTTTTAAAAGATCCTGAAAGTGAAAAGGTAAGAAGTCTTGAAATGAGTATAGAAGAAATTCGAGAAGCTAAAGATGAACTTATTAGACTTAGTAATGATGATGAACAAAGACAAATCTATGAAATGAGAGCAAAAATTTTAAAAGATAAAGTGAGTGCATTAAATCATGCTGAAAGACAAGGAATGGAAAAAAAGGCTATGGAAATAGCTAGAAATTTATTAGATATTTTAGATGATGAAACTATATCATTAAAAACAGGTCTAAGTATTGATGAAATAAAGAAATTGAGATAAGTATATTCATATAAAATTTCAAATAAATAAATTATAAATTCCAATTCAGCAATAAATTTTTAAACAAAAATGTTAGTAACTATAAGCCCCACAGCTAGTCTGCTGTGGGGTTTTAACTTTTATAGAGCTTAAGAAGAAAAGATATTCTGGAAAACTGAGATTATAAACTGATAAATAAAGCAATATAGAGAAAATTAAAGAAAAAACTAGCAATTTAGAGATAAATTGCATTATTGCGTAATAATAAAATCGGGTATGAAAAACAAAGTCATTCTTTACTTTGACTTTCTTTGACCTTCGCATTATAATGTACTTGTACAAAAGATAAGGAAAGGGTTTTAAGAGATGGCGATAAAGTAATAAGAATATAAATTAGGTCATTGATTTAAAATCTGTTTAATAATAAAAAATTAATTCAATCTTATAAACAAAAAGAAAAATCAAAATATCAAAGGAGGTCGTTTGTATGTTTGGATTAATGCCTTTTAGAACTGATACAGATGTAATTGGAGGAACTTTAGCAGGTTTCATGAGCGATTTCTTTAATGATGATTTCTTAACACCAATGGGAATGAACTTTGATATGAGCAGATTTAATATTAAAGCAGATATGAGGGAAACAGATAATGAATATCTCATAAGTGCTAAGCTTCCTGGAGTAAATAAGGAAGATATAAAACTTGATTATAACAATAACAATCTTACAATACGAGCAAGAAAGTCAGAATGCAGTGGTAATGATGCGAACAACTACATGAGAAGTTATGGAGAGGTTTCAAGATCATTCTACTTAGATAATGTAGATAAAGAAGGAATAAGAGCAAGATTCCAGAACGGAGAGCTTCAGATTATTGCACCTAAAGCATATAGGACTGAAACTCAGAATTCAGGAATTTACATTGAATAAAAATAGAATTATAAGAATAACTATTTAATGGTTATTAAATAATTAAAATAAAATACAGGAGCTCTGAGATTATTTTCAGAGACTCTGGTGAAAATTAACTTCAATCAAAAATTATATTAACAACTTGTGTTTGCAAGATTAAAGGAGGATTTTATATGTTTGGAATAATACCATTTAAAACTAATAATTCAAGTGCAAAGGATGGTTATAGAGGAAACTTATTTGATGATTTCTTTAGCAATGATTTTCTAGCTCCTATTGGAATGGATAGTGAAATGAGCAAGTTTAAGGTTGATGTTAAAGAAACTGATAAGAAATATATAGTAAGTGCTGACCTTCCAGGAGTAGATAAGAAGGACATAAGCGTAAACTATAAGAATAAATATATTGTAATAACTGCAAAGAGAGAAGAAGAGCATGAAGAAAAAGACGAAAAAGATGAAAAAGGTGAGAAGAAAGAGCACAGCTATTTGAGAAAAGAAAAGACTTATGGAGAATTCTCAAGATCATTCTATTTTGATAATATACAGCCTGACAAGATAAATGCTAAATTTGAAAATGGTGTGCTTAAGGTAGAGCTTCCTAAACAAGTTAAAGAAGAAGATAAAGCAACTAAAGTTGAAATCAAATAGTATTTAAAAGCTGTTTAAAGAATATAAATTATTTCAATATAAAATTAATTCAATCTTTATAAACAAGAAAAGTCAAAATATCAAAGGAGGTCGTTTGTATGTTTGGATTAATACCTTTTAGAACTAATACAAATGGAGTTGGAGGAACTTTAGCAGATTTCATGAGCGATTTCTTTAATGATGATTTTTTAGCACCAATAGGAATGAACTTTGATATGAGTAAATTTAATGCAGATGTAAGAGAAACAGATAATGAATATCTTGTATGTGCAGAACTTCCAGGAGTAAACAAGGAAGATATAAAGCTTGATTATAATAACAACAATCTTACAATAAAGGCAAAGAGGGCAGAGTGTCATGATGAAAGCAAAGACACCTATATCAGGAAAGAAAGAAGTTATGGAGAATTTTCAAGATCATTCTATTTTGATAATGTAAAGAAAGACGGCATAAGGGCAAAATTTGAAAATGGAGAACTTAAGATAATTTTACCTAAGGAACTTAAGACTGAAAATAGAGATTCACAGATTTTTATAGAATAGAAACTAAATTTTTGTGATGATTAAAATAAAAAAATTGGAGCTTTGAGATTATAGATATTTCAGAGATGATTATAAATCATGTAAATAGAATTATTAAGATGATCATCTCTGAGATTAAAAAATCCAGAGACTCCAGTGAATAAGATTCAAGTAAATTAAAAATTAAAAAACTTGTTACTGCAAGCTTAAAGGAGGATTTTATATGTTTGGAATAATACCATTTAAAACTAATAATTCTGATGTAAAAGGTGATTATACAGGAAACTTATTTGATGACTTCTTTAACAGTGACTTTTTAGCTCCTGTAGGAATGAATAAAGAAGCTTCACAATTTAAGACTGATATAAAAGAAACTGATAATTCATATTTAATAAGCGCTGATCTTCCAGGAGTTGATAAGAAAAATATAAGCGTTGATTATAAGAATAAATATCTTGTAATATCTGCAAAGAGAGAAGAAGAGCATGATGATAAGAAAGACAGCTATATAAGAAAAGAAAAAACTTATGGCGAATTTTCAAGATCATTCTATTTTGATAATATACAGCTTGATAAGATAAATGCAAAATTTGAAAATGGTGTGCTCAAGGTAGAACTTCCTAAAGAAGTCAAAGAAGAAGAAAAAGGCACAAGCATTGAAATTAAATAGTAAACATTGAATTTAAATATTAAACATTAAAAATAAGTAGTAAATATTGAATTTAAATAATAAGTACTGAATTTAATAGTAAGCATTAAATTTAAATAGCATAATTAAAATAGAAATTTAAAGCTTATAATATAAATAAATTAATGATTAAGAAAAGAATCATGAAAAAAGATTTTGAATTACTTTGACTTTATATATTCAGAAGACTTTGAAAACTTTAGCTTAGCTTAAGAAATAGATCTTATTAAAAAGACTGCAATGTACATTTTATATAAAATGTATGCTGCAGTCTTTTTATGATGAAAAATTTACTGATTTACTATTTTATTTCAATATGTTTGCTGCTAGAATCTTTTACTGTTCCGATTATCCTGCAGAATGGCGTAAACTCTTCCATCCTTGATACATATTTAAGTGCATCTTCTTCAGGTATTGATAAAAGAAGTCCACCGGAAGTCTGTGGATCAAGAAGCACGTCAATGATTTCCTGTTTGATGGTGTCAGCACACGTAAACTTATCTTTTAAATATTCCAGATTGTTATACATTCCTTCTGGAATTATACCCATGGAAGCATAATTTACTGCTTCATTAATAATAGGAACATCCTTTGAGAACAATTCAATAGTCTTACTGCTTCCCTTAGCCATTTCATAACTATGTCCTATAAGGCTGAATCCAGTAATATCTGTACATGAATTAACTTTAAGTCCTGATGTGCTTTCCTTGGCATATTTATTTAAAGTAGTCATTATATCTGAAACTTCTTTAATCTTTTCTTCACTTAATAATCCTGCCTTGGATGCTGTATTCATGATTCCTATTCCTATAGGTTTAGTTAAAACAAGGAGATCACCAGTTTCTGCACTGCTGTTTGTTAATATATCATCTGGATGGGCAAACCCACTGACAGACAGACCATATTTAGGTGTAGCATCTGCAATTGTATGGCCTCCAGCTATTACAGCACCAGCTTCAGCAACCTTATTATATCCTCCTGCTAATATTTCATGCATTATTGATGGATCAAGGCATGATGGAAAGCATAGAAGATTCATTGCAAGACTTGGAGTTCCTCCCATTGCATAGATATCACTCAATGCATTTGCAGCAGCAATCTGACCAAATGTATACGGATCATCAACCATAGGAGGGAAGAAGTCCACAGTCTGTATCACTACAGTAGAATCATTTATCTTATATACACAGGCATCATCACTTGTATCAAAGCCTACTAAAAGATTTGTATCATGAAACTTTGGAAGTGACTTTAATGTTTCTTCCAGAACAGCAGCACCAATTTTAGCAGCACATCCCGAAGTTTTAGTCAAGTTTGTTAGTTTAATTTTATTTTTCATTTATCTATAATCTCCTTTTAAAATACGAACTATTTTTCTAAGATAATCATAATTGTTATTAAATATTATACCATTATCCTAAAGTTAAAATATAAAAAAATAAAATAATTCGTAAAAAAATTAAAAAGTACTACACAAGAATAAAAAAATATGGTACAATCATTCATGAAAAAGGACGTATATTAAGCAGAAATGAGACGAAAGTATTCGTAAAATATCGCTTTTAGGAGGATGAAGATGAAAAAAGGAAGCATTTATAGTTTAGAAGGAAGAGTGCCACTAGGGCAGGCAATTCCATTAGGAATTCAGCATGTACTGGCGATGTTTTTAGGGAATGTTTCCCCACTTATAATTGTATGTGGATTATTGGATATTCCAATAGAAACTAAGTCAATATTAATACAGAATTCAATGTTTGTAGCAGGTATAGCAACAATGATTCAGTTATACCCAATGTTTAAAGTTGGAAGCGGCCTTCCAGTAGTAATGGGAACGAGTGCTAGTTTTATCGGTACTCAGAAGGCAATTGGAACTGCATATGGTTATGAAGCTATTATGGGAGCTTCACTTATTGGTGCAATTTTTGAAATTATATTAGGTTTTTTCATTAAGCCTTTAAGAAAATTATTTCCACCAGTAGTTACAAGTCTTGTAGTAATTTCAATTGGTTTATCACTGCTTCCTGTAGGAGTGAAATATTTTGCAGGAGGAGCAGGTTCAGCTGACTTTGGATCACCTAAACATCTTCTTATAGGTACAATAGTTATACTTGTAATAATAGTATTACAAAACTTTACTAAGGGATTTCTTAAATCATCTGCAATATTAATAGGAATAGTAGTAGGATATATAATTTCAGTATGTATGGGAATGGTTGATTTTACAGCAGTTAAGGAAGCATCATGGATAAGTATGCCAAAGCCTTTTGTCATGGGATTTGATTTTAAACTGGATGCGATAATTTCAATGTGCATCATGTACATAGCAACAACAGTAGAAACAGTAGGTGACGTATCTGCCATAGCTGTTGGAGGTCTTGGAAGAGAAGCTACTGATAAGGAACTTTCAGGAGGAGTTATGGCTGATGGTGTATCTAGTTTAATAGCAGCATTATTTGGATTAGCACCAAATACTTCTTTCAGCCAGAATGTAGGATTAGTTGCAGTAACAAAGATAGTAAATAAATTTGTAATCATGACAGGAGCTGTATTCTTAATATTAGCAGGGGTCTTCCCTAAGCTTAGTGCATTATTATCAGTAATGCCTCAGTCAGTTTTAGGGGGAGCAGCAGTTATAATGTTCTCTATGATATTTGTAAGTGGACTTCAATCATTACTTAATGAAGGACTTGATGAAAGAAATTCATTAATTGTAGCATTAGCAATTGGTATTGGTGTTGGAATAGGAAATGTACCAGAAGCTTTAGATATGCTGCCTTCATTCGTAAGCCAAATATTTGGAGAAAATGGAATCATAGTTACATTTGTAATAGCTTCAGTATTAAATTTAGTACTGCCTAAAAGCAATAAAT
>JBJEJM010000039.1:0-3978 GCA_051878075.1 Clostridium sp.
ATAATCATTCTCTATCATAATTAACTAGCTCCTTGAATTAATATTTTTTAAATTGATAATTAATATTTTGTGATTAATAAATATAATGATATTGCTCTACTAATATTCTAGATATATTTATTTTATATTTATCTGTAATAATTACCACATTTCTAATTTTTAATCATAACAACATTTATTTATAAAAAAGTTTATATACTAAAATATCATATATATTTATTTATCTTTGAATTTTATTCACCTAAGAAATACCAGATTTTAAGTATACTATCTACATTTTTGTAATATCTGTATACATGACAGAGATTATAATCAGCAATTTAAAATTTTACAATTTTTATATAAAAATTTACTTTATGATCAGCCACCCCATAGTAGGGATGGCTTTATTATGATTATTGATCAACAGCATAAACTAAAAAGTATTGATTTTTCTTTAAAAAAGTTACGCCTCAATTCTGTTTACATAACCAATATTATTAATATTCAATATATCAGCAAAAGCAAGAATTTTTTCGAAATGTGAATTATCTATCAACATTAGAAAATGGTTTCTTACTTAATAATTTAATAAGAAATGCAGATCTGATGTTATGAAAACATCAGGTATAAATATCTGATATTTTATATATTTGTATGGTTATGATAAGCAGACTATTTTATAGCATTAAGTGCAAAAAAGTTATTATTTATTTTTAAAAAATCATCAACGACAAATCCTGAAGATTCAATAAGTGAAATAATTTCTTTCTTATTATAAAATTTATAATCTCCAGTTTTAGTGTATTTTAGAAATTTATTTATGATTTTTGTGTATAAATCAAAAGGTCCTGTCTTATCTCCTAAAATTAAAATACCATCTTTTTTTAATACCCTTTTGATCTCGCTTAATACAATATCTGGATTTGGAAAATGATGAAAAGAAGCGTTGCATAAAACAACACTAAACTCTTCATCGTTATAAGGAAGATTTTCCGCATCTCCAACTGTTAATTTTACATTAGTACCAAGATTTTTTCTTGCTTCTCTAATCATATTTTTAGATATGTCAATTCCATATAAATCTGTACTAAGCATCTTGTTTATTATTTTTAGTATGTTCCCGTTTCCGCATCCAAGATCAAGCATTTTATCAGGATTTGCTTGGATAATTCTATGTATAATTTCATCATACATACTTATTACAAATTTTCCTTCAGAGCTTTCATTATACTCACATGCTATTTTGTTAAAGTAATTTTTAGTAATTGATTTTGAATCTGTTGTTTTGTTCATAATATGATCATCCTTTCAATGAATAATGTTCAATGACAATTATTCACTCGCATAATTTAATATTACCTCCTAGATTTAATTAGGAGGCTTATTTATAAAGAGGTTAAGTTGGCGTTTATTTGTTATTTTAAAAGTTTATGTATTAGTGATTTAATGATTTTTAGTTTCTTTTTAGAAGAAATTGAACTATTGGTTAGTATAGGGAACTGACCATACAAAATAAATCTGACAGTATGTGTAAGATTATGTATGTCCATAAGGCCCTCCTCTTGCCACTTTGAAAATAGGTTAATTACATGTGGTTCAAGTTTTTTTACAATTAATGTTTCAATTTCCCTATGAAACATTTCATTTTCAGCACTATGAAAAAATCCATAATATTCTTCATCTGAATCAATTCTAATAAATAGCTTAGAAAATTCAGAAAAAAAATCATGAATATTATCATAGTTTCCCTGTAGAAGACTTATTATAGGAGAGCTGTATTTCTCAGCATAGATATTGACAACAGTTTTGTATAAATCCTCCTTTGACTTAAAATATCTGTAACATAATCCTGATACAACATTCATTTCTTTTGCAATATCATTCATTGATGTTAAGCAATAGCCATTTTTTGAAAAAAGCTTTATTGCAGTATCAATGATCTCCTGTCTTCTAATATTAGGATCTTTTGAAATTCTCATTGGTTCACCTCCTTTCCATTCCATATTATAAATTATATTGTAATAATTGGGTAAATTAAAATTAATTTGAAGCGTAGATAAGGAATTATCTGAATTTTAAATAGAAATGTATATCTATAATATTTTTTAGAAATAATACATTATAGATAGTAAATTTCTATATTAAGAGAAAATTGTTTTGATATGAAAGTGATTCGACAAAAAAATATAGAGATTGATTTTAAAATAGAAATATAGTAGAATGGTAAGGATTTATATATTCTATTATTTAATTGGATTTAAAATTGGAGGTAAACAGATGAAAAAGAATTTACTAAAATTGATAGCAGTTTCTGCTGTATCGATAATGTTACTGGGAGGATGTGGAAGTAGTTCGGATAATAGTGAAAGCCACAACTTAAAAGTAGGTATGGTTACAGGAACAGGAACTATAGATGATAAATCATTCAATCAAGGTACTTGGGAAGGTCTATTACAAGCTAAGGATGAATTAAAATTATCAGAACCTAAGTATTTACAACCAAACGGTGAAACAAAATCAGATTATTTAAAAGAAATTGGAAATCTTGTAGATGGTGGATACAACTTCATTGCGGCACCAGGATTTAAGCTTGAACAAGCAATTTATGATGCACAAGATAAATATCCAGATGTTAAATTTTTATTAATTGATGGTGTGCCAACAAATGAAAATGAAGATTCTAAAATAAATGATAATACAATTTCAGTAATGTTTGCAGAAGAACAAGCAGGATTTATAGTTGGTGTTACAGCAGCACTTGAAGTTAAAGAGGGTAAAGTAGGATTTATTGGTGGAATGAAAATTCCAGCAGTAATAAAATTCGCAAATGGATATGTTCAAGGCGTAGATTATGCAAATCAATACTTAAATACAAATGTTTCATTAAATGATGAAGATTTAATATATCAAGGAACTTTTGATGATGTAGCAGCAGGACAACAAATTGCAGCTCAAATGTATGATAGAAATGTTAAAGTGATATTCGCTTGTGCAGGTTCAGTTGGTAATGGTGTTATAAATGAAGCTAAAAACAGAGTTAATGCTGGTGAAGAAGTATGGGTAATCGGTGTTGACAGAGATCAATATGAAGATGGTATATATGCAGATGGTAAATCTGTAATACTTACATCAGCTGTAAAAAAACTTGATTCAGCAAGCTACAATGTAGTAAAAGATATATATAATAACGAATTTAAGGGTGGAGAAAGCATAATTTATGACATAACTAAAGATGCTATTGGTTTACCAGAGGAAAATCCAAACTTAAATGATGAAACTCTTTCAAAAGTTAATGAAATAGTACAACAAATGAAAGATGGAAAAATAGTAGTATCATCAGAAAATACGAAATTTGAAGTTAAATAACTAATAAACTAATAATAATTTTAGTTTTTAGGAGGTAAAACCAATGAAGAAAAAATTATTAAAGGCTATTGCGGTTTCAGCTATGTCAGTAATGTTATTAGGAGGATGTGGAAGTTCATCATCTAATACATCGGGAGATAATAGCATAAAAGCAGGAATGGTTACTGGAAAAGGCAGTATTGATGATAAATCATTTAACCAAGGAACTTGGGAAGGATTATTAAAAGCTCAGGAAGAATTTAATTTGCCAGAACCTAAGTATTTACAGCCAAATGGTGATAGCGAAGGTGATTACTTAAAGGAAATCGTAAATCTTGTAGATGCAGGATATGATGTAATAGCTACAGCAGGATTTGAATTTGAATCACCAATATATACTGCACAGGAAAAGTATCCAAATGTTAAATTCTTAATAATAGATGGTACTCCAACAAAAGATGAAGAAACAAAAATTGCAGATAATACTACATCAGTTGCATTTGCAGAAGAACAGGCAGGATTCATAGCAGGTGTTACAGCAGCACTTCAAGTTAAAGATGGTAAAGTAGGATTTATCGGTGGAATGAAAATTCCATCAGTAATAAAATTCGCAAATGGATATGTTCAAGGCGTAGATTATGCAAATCAATA
>JBJEJM010000039.1:4078-6989 GCA_051878075.1 Clostridium sp.
CTTAAATACAAATGTTTCATTAAATGATGAAGATTTAGTATATCAAGGAACTTTCACAGATGTAGCTGCAGGACAACAAATATCAGCCCAAATGTATGATAGAAATGTTAAAGTAATATTTGCTTGTGCTGGTTCAGTTGGTAATGGTGTTATTAATGAGGCTAAGAGCAGAGTCAACTCAGGTCAGGACGTATGGGTAATTGGTGTTGACAGAGATCAATACGAAGATGGTATATATGCAGATGGTAAATCTGTTATACTTACTTCTGCAATGAAGAAAGTAGATGTAGCAAGCTACAATGTAATAAAAGACATCCATAACAATGAGTTTAAGGGTGGTCAAAATGTAGTATATGATATAACTAAAGATGCTGTTGGTTTACCAGAAGAAAATCCAAACTTAAGTAATGAAATAGTTGAAAAAATCAACGATATAACAAGTAAAATGAAAGATGGCAAAATAGTAGTGTCATCAGAAGATACAACTTTTCAAGTAAAATAGATATTCAGTAGAATAAGAATATTATTATAAAGAATAATCAGGATAGAGTATTTTATTCTGATTATTCTTTTTTTATCAATTCATACAAGAACAGCTACTATAACATCGGTATATATTATAAAAAGACATATTAAGACAAAGAAATATTGAATAATGTATTTATTGTTGAGATTATTAGATTTTTTTAAATAAATATATATTTTCAATATATTGAATTTAATACATTATTTGGAGGGTGGTGTTTAATGTCAAAATAAAACGTGAAAAGGGAGAATAAATAGAAAAAATACGGAAAAAATCGAGAAAAAATAAACAATAATTACGAATAATAAACAAATATTACGGAGGAGTATATAAAAATGTTGAAAAAGAGAGAAAATATGTTAATATAAAGACAAGTAGTGAAGGGAAAATAAAACAAATAAACAAAATGATGGTTTAATTTAAGGGAAACTATAGCTACTATGTAACCGTAACCAAAGATAAACAAAATAACTGTTAAGTTAGCTAATTATCAGTTAACTATTCATTTTACATAATTATATATGAATTTGGCTAATGGTGATTTATATGTAAGGCATATGCATATTTTAATTTAGAAAAGTTAATGATATTTACATTAGCATAGAAGGGCATTTTTAGCACTTATGTAATCGTAACCAGATTCTAATATTTTAACGTTTAAATTCAATGTACAATCAGAAGAAATTTATAATTGATAAACAAAGGCGAATAAATTAAAAACTCTTATAAAAATATTAATTAAAAAGTATTAGGAGGAATTTTATATGTCAAAGTTTACAAGAAAAAATGTTAAAAAGAAAATGATTATAGGAGCAGTAGTATTAGCTCAGACTTGTGCAACTATGCCATTATGTGGTAATTCACTATCAGCTTTTGCAGCATCAGGATTTAAAGTAAATGGAACTAAACTTTATGATGCTAATGGAAATGAATTCGTAATGAGAGGTATCAACCATGCTCATGCTTGGTATAAAGGTCAAGAAGCTACAGCAATAAATGCAATTGCAAAAACAGGTGCTAATACAGTAAGAGTTGCATTTGGTGATGGAGATCAATGGGGATATGATGATATTGATACATTAAAGAACATCATTTCTTTATGTGAACAGAATAAGATGGTAGCAGTTGTAGAAATCCATGATGCTACTGGATCAGATGATTATTCTAAGTTAGATAATGCAGTAAATTATTGGATAAGCATGAAGGATGCATTAAAAGGACATGAAGATACAGTAATTTTAAATATCGTTAATGAATGGTATGGAACTTGGGACAGTTCAGGATGGGCTGAAGGATACAAGAAAGCAATACCAAAATTAAGAAATGCAGGCATTAAGAATACAATCATGGTTGACTGTGCTGGATGGGGACAATATCCAAAATCAATAGCTGACTATGGTAAAGACGTATTCAATGCAGATCCAGATAAGAATACAATGTTCTCAATCCATATGTATGAATATGCTGGAGGAGATTCAAATACAGTAAGAAGCAACATAGACAGTGTTTTAAACCAAAACTTAGCATTATGTATAGGTGAATTTGGATTAAGACATACTGGTGGAGATGTTGATGAAGATACAATCATGAACTACTGTCAAGAAAAAGGAGTAGGTTATATCGGATGGTCATGGCATGGAAATGGTGATGACTGGAAGTATCTTGATATCGCTAATGACTGGTCAGGAAACTCTTTAAGTGAATGGGGTAACATATTATTAAATCATAGAAATGGTATAAAGAATACTTCAAAAACTTGCTCAGTATTTACTGGCAGCAGTAACCAAGGCGGAAACCAAGGCGGAAACCAAGGCGGAAATCAAGATGGTAACCAAGGCGGCAACCAAGGTGGAAATCAAGGCGGCAACCAAGGTGGAAATCAAGGCGGCAACCAAGGTGGTCAAGCTCAAAGTGGCTCAAAATATCAGGTAGAAGCTGAAAGTGGATACTTAAATGGTGTTTATAATACTAATTGGCGTTGGGGACATTCAGGAAATGGATATGTAAGTGGATTCGACAATTGGAATGATTCAGTTGAAGTTACTGTAAATGTACCATCATCAGGAGAATACCACATAAATACTCAATATGCATCAGAATATGGTGACAAGTACACTACTCTTTATGTAAATGGAAACAACTATGGAGATAAACTATTAAAACAATCTTATAACTTTACTGATGCTTATCTTGCTACAGTATACTTAAACGCTGGAGAAAACAAGATTAAGTTACAAAATAGCTGGGGATACTATGATATAGATAACTTCACTGTTACAAAAAAATAATATTTGTTTAGCTTGTAAAAAATGTTGAAAATTGAGGCTGTCGCATTAACTGGTGTGCATCCCGTCAAGTAGACAATTGAAAAAATATAAAATTTTT
>JBJEJM010000040.1:0-6930 GCA_051878075.1 Clostridium sp.
ATTTCTGGTTCATAGAACTTAACATTTACTTTATATGCTTTATATGCTTTTCCATCTTTAACATGTGCCACTAATTCAACTGGTGGTTCATAAGCTAATTCTTTATATGTAAATTGTTTTTCTGCTATTTTTACTGCTTGTCCAGTAGTTATTTTTTTTTCACCTAATGTTGTAAAAGAGTCAATATCTTTTTCTACATCAGCTGTAACATTTACTACTTGTCCATCTTGATTGCAGTGAACAGTTACAGATTTGTCTTCTATTGGAATATTATCTATGCATTGTTGTAATTTAATATGTTTAAATCCTAATTCATCTGTTTCTTCTTTTTCAATTTCTAAATTACTAGTTAATGAGTCTAAATCAAATAATGCTTTATTTTCATCTAAGAAACTAAACACATCTATATCATCACTGATTTCATCTGATGATAATAAACCTGATACAAATAATTTCCCATCGTCTAAATCAACATCTGAGAAAAATGAATCTGGATCCAAATTTTCAAACTTATCTAATATTTGTGATGCTCCTTGTTCAAAATTATGTTTATTTGCTGCATAAGCTGGATGACTAGCATATGTTAAAGCTATTCCAACAGTAAGTACTAATGATAAAACTTTTTTCATATTTTCCCCTCCAAAAAGTAGTTAAAGTTTGATTATTCTGGTTTAAAAAATTAACCACTATATATTCTTTTTAAATAATATTATTTCTGATAAATTTCAAATTAGATGTCCATCTATTTACAATTTTATAAATAAAATGTTTATTTTACAAATAATATATCATTTTTCTATAGTATATACAAAAAGTAAAATAAAGTAAATATATTCTCCAAATTTATACCAATTTTTTTAAAAATTAAGGTTAAATACTCTAATTCTTTATTTTTGAAAGTATTATTGCCTAAAAATATCAATTATTATTAGCATATTTTGTAGATTAATAAATCTATAACCTATAATTTTTACAATAAAAAAATTGTCTTGATACGATTCGTCAAATTGTATCAAGACAATTTCTTATAAATTGTTTTTCAATCTTCTCTTTTTGCAGTCTTTACAAACACCCTTCATAATAAGATCATGCTCTGTAAGAGTAAATCCTGTCTCATTCTGGACTAATTCCTCTATTTGACTCATCGGACATGGAATTTCTATTTCCTTATGGCATACATCGCATCTTAAATAATGTCTATGAGTCTTTTTCATTAGTTTATATGCAAATACACCATCTGTTAGAGCTATTTTAGCTACAATATGCTTTTCTTCAAATAGTTCCAATGTTCTATAAACTGTACTTAAATTTATATTGATGTTTCTTTCTCTTGACATCAAATATATCTTTTCAGCAGAAAGGCTGCTTTCAGATTTCTTCAATATATCTAATATTTCCAGCCTTCCCTTCGTTACTTTTATATTTTTTGACTTAAGAAATTCCTGTGATTCCACTTTCATATCCCCTAACAATTAAATATTATCTATAATTATAACATAAATATAGACAAATACTTTAAAATAAAATTACTTTTATTCCAAAAAGAATTAATGAAACTCCACCAAGAAAATCTGCATATTTACTTATAAATTCAACTTTCTTAATATATCTGCATATGAAAAAAGCAATAGTTGATAATAACATAGTTATTAATCCAATTAATACTGAATTTATTCCAAGTAGTATTATACTATTTAGTTTAAATAAAGTAGTAAATCCAATAACAAGTGCATCTATACTAACTGATATACCCAATATAATACATGTACTATCCTTAATAAGCAGACAGCTTTCCTTCTCATTTAATCCATCAATTATCATAATTATGCCAATTATGCACATTACAATGCCGCCTACAATATTAGGGATACTTGTAATATATGCATCAAAAAGGTACCCCGCCACCCCTCCAATAAATGTAAATAGAAATTGAAAAAAAGAAAATGACAATATAAATTTAATTTTATTATTCCTTTTTAAAACTGGATTCAATCCTATTCCTACTGATACTCCAAAAGCATCCATGGCTAAAGCTATACCTATAAAAATAATATAATACACACTCATATTTTAATACTCCTTAATTCATTAATAAATTTAAATACTTTCTCTATTACAAAAACATTGTCTTATATTTTTGTAGAATACCATAAATATCAAATTTCTAGCCGTCACATCTAAGTTTTTATGTCATTTATCTTATTTAATTAATATTATTAGTAAGTTCTATTAATGCATACATGACTATATATTAATTATATAAATTACTTTACAATAGACATTCTAAGCATTTACAATTTATTAAATTTATGTTTTTAAAGCTTTTCATTTTCTTATATTACATTAATATCTGCATTATATAATGTTTATATTCATTTTTTATCGAAAAACCTTTATTTAATTATTATTTTATTGTATATTAATAAACAGAGTATTATTTTTATTTAAATAGTATACTATATTTTAAGTTATAGTATATCAAATAAGGAGGATGTTTAATGTCAAATTGTATAATTGCCCAATCAGGTGGACCAACATCTGTAATTAATTCTAGTGTTGTAGGTCTTATACATGCTAATAAGGAACTTAAGGTATTTGATAAAGTCTATGGAGGATTAAACGGAATTGAAGGAATATTAAATAAAACTATTATTGATCTTTCTTCAAAATCTGATGAGGAAATTAACACTTTTAGATTTACACCATCTTCTGGATTAGGTTCTTGCAGATATAAATTAAAAGATGCTGATACATGTGCTGATGAATACAACAAATTAATGAGCATTCTTAAAGAATATGATATAAAAGCTTTCTTTTATGTTGGTGGAAATGACTCTATGGACACAACAGCAAAACTTGCAAAATATGCAGAACTTAATAACATAGATATAAAATTTATAGGTATACCAAAAACTATTGATAATGATTTAAAATATATTGATCATACTCCAGGTTTCGGAAGTGCTGCTAAGTTTATAGGAACAACTACACTTGAAACATATTTAGATGCATCAGTATATATTAACAATGGAATTTTTATATTAGAAACTATGGGTAGAGATACAGGCTGGCTTGCAGCTTCAGCATGTACTGCAAGATTAAACAATAAACCAGTTGCTGATTTTATTTATCTTCCTGAAGTTGCATTTGATAAAGATAAATTTTTAAGAGACGTAAAAAAATGTTTTGAAGAAAACAATAAAGTGTACATAATAGTATCTGAAGGTTTAAGAGATAAAGATGGTAAATTTGTATCTGAATTTGAATGTGTATCACAAGATAACTTTGGTCATGCTCAATTAGGTGGTGTTTCTGGATACTTAAGAAACCTTATCCTTGAATCAGGAATAACTACAAGAGTAAAAGCATTAGAACTTGGAATTCTTCAAAGATGTGCTATGCATTGTGCTTCTGATACTGATTTAAATGAAGCCTTCAAAGTTGGTGAAATGGCTTTAAAATATGCCTATGAGGGTCAAACTGGAAAAATGGTTACAATAAACAGAGAATCAAATTCTCCTTACAGAGTATCATATTCATTAGTAGATGCTGATAAGATAGCAAATAATGTACGATATTTCCCTATTGAATGGATAAATGATGACGGTAATTTTGTTACTGATGAGGCACTTGAATACTTTAGACCTCTTATCAATGGAACTCCTGAATTAAATTACTGTGAATACAATCTTCCTAAATATAAGGTATTTAATTAATATAATTCACAAAAGTGGATGTTATAGCTGCATCCACTTTTATTTTGTTTATATTACAGTCAAAATATCTATTTTTTACATATATCATCTACTGCATTCAAAAATTTATCTACCTCATCAAGTGTATTATATATAGCAAAACTTACCCGAACCATTCCAGACATTCTTTCATTTTTATTTTCCAGATATAATTTGGCTTTACTTTCACTTATATTCATTAATCTCCTACAGTACGGATGAGCACAAAACCACCCATGCCTTACTGATATCCCATTTTCCTTAGCGAGTATTTTTGCTACATCTTGATGATACATTTGATTTATATTAAATGCTGCAATCCCTAGCCTATCCCCAATATTATTCATATCTCCATAATTAATTACCCTTGGAATGCTTTTTAAACCGCTTAGTATATGATCTAATAGAATATTTTCATGATTTTCTATATAATCATATCCTATAGTATTTATAAAACTTAATGAGTTAATCAATGACATCACTCCTAAAAAATTAGGGGTTCCTGCCTCATTTCTTTCTGGTGGAGGAAGATAAATTGTTTCATTATCTAAAACCAATTCTACAGTACCACCTCCAGAATAATCTGGATTAACTTTTTCAAATTCTTCTTTAAGGCCTATTATTACGCCTATTCCAAAGGGAGAATATATCTTATGAGATGAAAAAACTAAAAAATCAATATCTTCTTCTTCTGTTTCTCCTTTTATTTTCACTTCTTTATGGGGAACAAGTTGAGCTGCATCTACTATTAATTTAGCGCCATATCGATGAACTATTTTGGCTATATAGTGAATATCATTTACATATCCAGTTACATTTGAAGCCCCAGTAAGAGATACATATTTTACTTTTCCGAAATTGTTTTTTAACTTTTCTTCAAGTTCTTCAATCTTCAGGCGTCCATTATCATCAACTTCAATATAATCAACCTTCCCCCTATTTCTCCAAGGTAAATCATTTGAATGATGCTCCATCCTTGAAGATATTACAACTTCATCTTCACTATCTTTTCTTAAAGTTTTCGCCAACTTATTTATTCCTTCAGTTGTATTATTTACATATATCACAACATACTTATCTTTTTCTCTTACATTAAAAAAATCCAATATAAATTCTTTTGATGCATAATATAGATCAGTACATATTTTTGCTTTCTGACCTGTTCCTCTTCCTATTGAAGCGTAATTTCTACTTAATTGGTATATACATTCAATACTTGATTTAATAGGCGGAGTGGTGGCCGCATTATCAAAATTTATGCATTCTATACAATGGCCCTCGGAATTGCAGACTTTTTCATCTAATCCAATGAATAAATCCCTGATATTCTTTTTACTTTTTATCTTCATAATGCATCTCCTCCAATTATATAATATTCCATCATAAGATTTATTGTGCATGTACTATATATGTATATAAATTCATATTAATAAAAGTAACAGAAATTACTTTCATTCATATTTTATATTAGAATTATAAGGAGGAAAATAAATGAAACCTGATGAAAAATATATGTCTGAAGTAAATTCAGAAACTACATTTAAATTCATACCACCTTCATTTGATAGAGGTTTTTTAATTGATGATGAAAACTCTAGTAATTTTTTAGATTTATACCCTGATGAAACAATTAGTGATCAATTATATTGTTATTACAACAGCCTAACTGGATGCTATAATAAAAATTCTAAAACTACATCTTCAAACAGAGTTCCTGAAACATTTGAGGTATTAAGAAGTCTTGACCTTGATATCGATGAAACTTCTGATTTAAATAATAACTACCGCCAAAATAAAGTGAATGAAATTTATTCAGAAATTATCAGTAAAAACCCTGGAATACAGGAAGCATTTTCTCTATATGGACTTCCATCTCCAATAAGCAAAGTAATTACAAAAAGACTAATTAAATTATCTTTATTGTATAATAACAGAAAGTAGGTGATCAGATTATGTTTTTATTTAGAGATTCTCTTCCTAAAATAAAAGGATATATAAGATTTATCCATGCTACACCAGATGCTCCAAATATTGATATTTATTTGAATGATAATCTTATTTATTCCAAGCTTTCCTTTGGTAATGTTACTGGATATATTCCTACAACACCTGGAACATATTCAGTTAAACTATTTAAGTCAGGAACAAAAGCAACTCCACTTATTACAGAGTCTCTTCAAGTACTTTCTAATAGTTTGTCAACAATAAATATAACTTTTGAAAATAATGAAATAGCATTCTTTTCTATAGATGATACTGATACAGATTCTAATATACTTCTATCATATGTCAGATTTATAAATTTAGCGCCTACTGCACCATTGCTTTCATTAAGTCTTCCTAATGGAATCACATTATTTAATGAAACATCATATTTAGAAACCAATAATTACTATCCAATTTCTCCTGGAGTCTATAACTTTATAGTTTCTACATCTGATGGAAACTTCAGCAAATATATAAGTGATTTACATCTGACTAAAAATTTATATATAACTATTTATATTATTGGATTATACAATAAAAAACCACCTTTAGGATATGTTCTCGTTAAAGATGGTATTCGCAGTCTTACAAATATGTAACAGACTATTTCAATTTAGAATTTAAAATGTAAAATGAAATTTTGCATTTTAAATTCTTAATTTTTACTTTCAAGCATTGTTCTTATTTTTCTAAATAAAATAGGTTTTACTGTATTTATATCTGCTGGTTCATTAAAGATTATAGATGTATAGCTTATACTTCCCACAAGCTCTATTATCATAAATAATGTTATTTCTGCTTCTTCTTTATCAGCTCCTTCTTCTATTAAACTTTTTATAAATATATCTAAGACTAATTGTATATCTGCATATTCTTCTGAACTATTTATTGCTTTTTTATATACTCCTGTTGAAATATTCTTTTTTATAAGTTTTAAAAGAGGTTTATTATTTTCAAATACTTCTATTATATAATCAATAAACACTAGGGTTTTTTCCTTGAAATCTACGTTTTCAAGTTTCTCAGTTTTCTTTAACCCTTCTTTTATTATTTCATTGCTTTTCTTCAGAATTAAATTATAAAGTATATCTGATTTATCTTTAAAATATAAATAAAAAGTTCCTTTTCCTAATTTAGCAGTTTTGGCTATATCATCAATAGAAGTTTTCTCTACGCCCCTGCTTATAAATAAATTATATGCAGCTGATAG
>JBJEJM010000041.1:0-1583 GCA_051878075.1 Clostridium sp.
TTCAAGCTTCATAAATTTCCCTCCCAAAATTATTTATTTAATAATGATAATTATTCTGCACTCTGCTCATAATATACCACTTATTGTAAATATCAGTCAATATTTAATTATATTCTTTAAAATTTAATCTTTATATTCTAAAAAAAGAGCATGTGACAATAGGTAAATTAAAAATTACTTATTGGACAGCTCTTTTTTAAAATATGATTTTTAAGAAGGTTTGTTCTCAGAATCCATTGGATCATCCTTATCATCAAATAAGTGTGTAGCTTTATACTTAACGCTGCTGAATATATTACCCTTCTTTATATTTCTATCACAGTAAATTGTAACTTCACCTATCTTTTCATTATTCAAATAAACTTCACACTTACCTACAACATCGCCTTCTTTATATTCTTTTTGAAGTTCTTCAATAACTATCTTCTTTTCTATCTCATCTTTACATCCTTTTGGTACTACAGCTATAAAATCATCCTGTGCTTTTGCAATGAAGTATCTGTCAATTTTTTCATTCATGTAAACCTTATCTACCTCTTCATCCTTTGCAAATAACTTCTTGCCTTCATATTTAGAAAATCCATAATTCAATAACATAGAAGCATCACGATTTCTAATTTTATAAGTTGGTGCACCCATTATAACTGAAAGCATACGCACACCATTTCTTGTTGCAGTAGCACTTATGCAGTATTTAGCTTCATTGGTAAATCCAGTCTTCAACCCATCACAGCCATCAAAGAATCTTACTAATTTATTATGGTTTACAAGTTCTATTGGTGATTTACGACCTTCACTAATTGTTTCCATATAAGTCCCAGTATACTTTAAAATCTTAGGATGTTTTAAAAGTTCTCTAGACATTATTGCAATATCATTAGCTGTTGATAAATGCCCCTCTGCTGGAAGCCCATTGCAGTTTTTAAATGTTGTGTTCTTCATGCCAAGCTCTTCTGCTTTCTTATTCATCATTACAACAAATTCACTTTCAGTACCGCCTAAATATTCAGCTAATGCGACTGCTGCATCATTTCCAGATGCTATAGCAACACCTTTTAAAAGTTCCTCTACTGTCCTCACTTCTCCAGTATCAAGAAGCATTGTACTTCCACCCATCTTTTTAGCATTTTCACTGCATGTTACCTTATCATCAAGACTTATCTTTCCACTGTCCACAGCTTCTATAGTAAGAAGCATTGTCATTATTTTAGTTACAGATGCAGGTGCAAACTTTTCATCTGCATTTTTTTCATAAATAATTTTTCCTGTACATGGTTCCATCAACAGTGCTGATCTGGCTTCTATTTCTGTTCCTGCAGCATTTTCATTTATCTTTTCTCCTTTTAAATTATCCTTTGCCTTAGTCTGTTCTTTAACTTTATCTTCTAAAACTGTATTTATATTAGGATTAGATGCAAAAGCACTTATTGGTATTAATAAAAAAGTACAGATAAATATCAAAGTCAATGCAGTAAACTTTTTTAAATTTTCTTGAAAATTTCTTCTCATGTTCTTTCCTCCCTTCAAAGTTAGTGTTACCATAAGAAAAAATATTATCACATCTAAAATTGAAATTCTTTTAT
>JBJEJM010000042.1:0-6797 GCA_051878075.1 Clostridium sp.
ACTCAAGATGGAAGATTATAAAGCAAATGTTGATTTGAGAGTTTCAATACTTCCTGTTGTTTATGGCGAAAAGGCTGTAATAAGAGTTTTGAATAGTAAAGGAAATAATATTTCAAAAGATCAGCTTGGAATGTCTGATGAAAATATGAAAAAACTTAATAATATCATTGCAAATCCACATGGAATAATACTGGTTACAGGGCCAACTGGAAGTGGTAAATCAACAACACTTTATTCTATATTAAAAGATCTTAACAGAGAGGACGTTAACATAATAACAGTAGAAGATCCAGTAGAATATACACTTGAAGGAATAAATCAGGTAAATGTAAATACAAAAGCTAATCTTACATTTGCAAGCGGTCTTAGAAGTATTTTAAGACAGGATCCTGATATTATAATGGTTGGAGAAATTAGAGATAATGAAACAGCTGAAATTGCAATAAAAGCTGCGATTACAGGGCATTTGGTTTTAAGTACACTTCATACTAATGATGCACCATCATCTATAACAAGATTATGTGATATGGGAATAAAACCATATCTGGTAGCTACATCTGTTGTTGGAATAGTAGCACAGAGACTTGTCAGAAAAATATGTCCTAAATGTTCTGAAGAATATGAGGCAACAGAATATGAAAAGGAAATATTAAAATATCATGGCAGCAAAAAGCTTAAGCTGCATAGAGGAAAGGGATGTGCTTACTGTAACGGAATAGGTTATAAGGGAAGAACTGCAATATATGAAATCATGGAAGTTACAAGAGAACACAGAGAAGCAATAATATCAGAGGTTAGTTCAGATAAGCTGAGAGATATATCAATAAAGAATGGAATGACTACATTAGCAGATGAATGTAGAACTTTAGTGTTGAATGGAGTTACAACTATAGAGGAAATGGCAACAATTGCATTAATAAAAGAAAGTTAGGCAGTTTACATATTGAAATGATTGTAAATTTAATCTTAATAATCTTTGTTAAAAAGGGGGGAGTTGCTATGAGCAAGTTTAGATACAGAGCTATGAATGCAGAACAGATGAGAATTGAAGGTAAATATGATGCAGAATCAGAAGCTGAAGTAGTGAATTTTATTGAAAGCAATGGAATGTATCCGCTTCTTATAGAAGAAATAATACAGAGTAAAGAAATAAAATTAAATTTAGGGGTAAATAAAAAAGTAAAAATAAAAGATATTGCTATAATGAGCAGACAATTTCACACAATGATACAATCTGGTGTTCCAATAATAGAATGCCTGAACATTTTATCAGTTGAAACCGAAAATGAGAAATTAAGGCGCTGTTTTGCAGAAATTGCAGTAGAAGTTAAAAAAGGCAGAGGATTATCTGAATGTATGAAGAAACATGATGATATTTTTCCATCACTACTAATAAACCTTATAGAAGCTGGAGAAGTCAGCGGTAGTTTAGAGATGGTAATGGATAGAATGGCATCTTATTATGAAAAAGAAGCAAAGGTTGCAAATAAAATAAGAAATGCAATGATATATCCCTGTGTTTTAATTTTGGTCTGCATAGCAGCAGTTTCTTTTATACTTATTTATGCTATGCCTACATTTATAGATATATTTAATGATACAGGAGTCACTCTTCCGTGGAATACAAGATTACTTCTTTGGATGAGTAATTTTTTGCAAAATAACTGGATAATATTGTTAATTAGTTTATTGATATCTGGATTTGGGTTTAAAAATTTTCTAAAAACAGAAAAAGGACAGTTTTTTGCAAGCAGGTTACAGTTAAAGATTCCTGTTATTAAGAAGATGAATCAATTAAGCATAGTTTCTCATTTTACAAGAACACTTTCTATGCTTATGGTAAGTGGAATTCCCTTAGTGGATTCAATATCAATTGTAAGTAACGTAGTTAAAAATAAAATTGCAGGGCAGGAACTCATGAAGGTGAATGAAAAAGTATCAAGAGGAGAAGAGTTAAATACTTCAATTAGTGATACAGGAATATTTCCTAATATGCTCTGCTCTATGGTCAAAATAGGAGAAGAAACAGGTTCTCTTGATCAGATTTTAAGAAAGACAGCTGACTTTTATGATGAAGAGCTTGACACAAAAGTTCAGGCAACAGTTGCATTAATGGAGCCGGCTCTAATTGTAATAATGGGATTGATTATAGGTTTTATTGTTATATCCATAATGCTTCCAATGTTTAATATGTATGAGCAATTACAATAACAAGCTTTATATGCACTAAATGTGTAATAAATATAAATTAAAACTTTAATAAATTTAAGGGGTGGGTTTTATGAAAAAATTATCAATTAAATCATTAAAAGGAAAAGCAAAGAAAAAAGGATTTACATTAATTGAACTTATTATTGTTATAGCAATTATCGCTATATTGGCAGCTATGGCTATTCCTAAATTTGTCGAAATAAAAGAAAGTGCGAATAAAAAAGCTGATATAGCTACAGGAAAAAATATTGCAACTGCTGTAGCCACTGTTATTGCTGATGGTAATAATGTAACTGAGGGTTCAGTAAATAATAATAATAAAACTACAGATGAGATTGCTAAGAAATTAGATGGAGATTTACAACCAAAATCTGAAAATGCAAAATCAGCAGATTCATTTTCATATAAAGTCAGTGATGGAAATATCAAAGTATCTTACGGTAGTAGTTACGATGATTCTGCTCAAGTTTATCCTGATTATAAGGCAACTAAATAATAAGTTAAATTTACAGATAATGATTTAAAATTATCGAAACAAGGTATAAGAGAAAGATAAAGTGTAAGGTTTTAAACCTTACACTTTAATATATAAGGAAAAGGGTGGGTTTTATGTGGTTTGATGCTAGAAAAAAAGGTAATAATATGAATTTATTAAAAGAAAAAGAAGAACCACAAAAGAAAAGTATATTGCAGATTGATATAAAAGATTTAAGAAAATATCTTGCTGATAAAACAAAGGACAGAAAAAAACAGTCTCCTAAACGTAATGCTAATCATAAGAAAAAAGTTGTAGCTTTTGATATAGGAACAACAACAATTAAGATAGCACAAGGAACATATAATGAAGGAAAATTATCAGTAGATACATGTATTAAAATAAATACTCCTTTAAATTCTGTAAAGGATGGAGAAATAGTTAATAGAAATGAACTTTATTCGGTAATTCATGAAGCAATGAAAAAAAATAATATTAAAGCAAAATATGCAATATGTACCACAAGTCCTACATCTATTATAAGCAGAGAAATTACAGTACCAAAAGTTGAAGAGGATGAGCTTGAAACAGTAGTCAGATATGAAATACAACAATATTTATCTATTGATTTTAATGAGTATACACTTCAGATTAATGTTTTAAGTGAAGTTCAAGATGAGTTTGATGAGAAGACTAACCTTAATGTAAGAGTAGTTGCTTATCCTAAAAGGGTATCTCTAGAATACTATAATCTTTTAACAGATTTAAATTTAAAACCTTATGCTTTGGATGTGAATTTTAATGCATTAAACAAAATAGTCAATTTATCTGAAATGACAGATAGCGAACAAGGGGAAAATAGCACAATAGCATTTATTGATATTGGAGCAAGCTTCATTGATGTAAATATATATAAAGGTAAGGAACTTGATTTTACAAGAAGAATAAAATCTGGTGGAAAAGATATTGATGAAAGATTAATTAGTGAAAGGATATGTTCTTCAAAAAACACAGAGAAAATTAAAGAAGATATTGATTTAAGCCAAATTTATAATTTGAAGCCTGGAACTGACATTGTAAAAGAGGTGTTAGATGACTGGGTTGAAAAAATAGAAATGATTCTACAGTTTTATAGAAATAAAGATATTGAAAATAACATAACAAAGATAGTGCTTATGGGAGGAAGTTCTAATTTGAAAGGTCTGCCAAAGTATTTATCAGAAAGACTTGGAATAAATATATTTACTTTAAGCAGTCTGTCTAATATTATTTTTAAGAATCCTGATTTTAATGGATCTTTATTGAGTGATTATATGAATGTTATTGGTTCGTTGATAAGGATTTAGGGGGACGGATATATGACAGATTTAAATTTTTTTAATATATATAAAACCAATAAAAAAGATGAAAGGAAATATATATACATAATTGCAGCTGCAGCAGGTGCAATTATATCTGTTAATCTTGTATGGAGTGTAGCAAGAATACTGATATTAAACTCTCAGATAAAGAATTACACTGAAAAATATAATTCAGAGGAAATTCAGACAAAACTTAAGGAAGCTAATATAGTAAGTAATAAAATTGAAATTTTAAATGAATATGAAAAGCCTTTAACTGAAGTATTAAAGGCAGTAAATAAAAACAATCTTATAAGTGAACAGCTTATTGTTGATATAGCTAATGCTGTCCCAGGAGATATTTCATTTACAGAGTGGAAAATGGACAATTATGATATGACATTAAAGGGAGTAAGTCATAGCAGAGCTGCTATAGCAGAACTTGAGCATAACTTTAAAGATATTTCACAGTTTAAACTGGTACATGTGGATAAGATAAAAACTGGAGAAACAGTTGGAGATGACTATAAGTTTGAAATGCATATGGTACTAAAGGAGGGGGAATAGCAGTGAAAGCAAAAATAAGCAATAAGGAAAAAAACATGCTGTTAGCCCTAGGTATTGTTTTAGTTGGAGCTATATATTATCAGTTTGTATATACAAACGTTTCTAAATTCATTGATCAAAAGAAGGAAGAAAAAAATAATATTGAAACAAAGTACAATAATGCACTTAATGCTATAGAAAATCTGGATAATAGGAAAAGTGAATTAAAAATGCTGAATGCAAGAATAAAAGAGGAAGGAGAATGTCTTTATCCAACTATAAGTCAGGAACATATTATTTTGGAGATAGATGAATTGATTAAAAAATGCAGCCTTGAAGGCGGGGTAGAATTTGAAGATATAAAACTTGATTCTGTTAAACCTTTTAAACATTCTGAAAAGGATAAAGCAGCTGCTGAAAGTTCAGTTGAGAAAATTACTGATAAGTATAATACTAAATATGGTCCTGATAGTGTAAGCGAAGAAGAAGTTAAAAAAAATAGTGATACTTCATTAGATAATGTAAAAGTGAATGATAGCTCTTCTTCATCTTCAAATAAAACAGAAAGCAGTACAGATAGCAATTCAGATGGAAAAGATAATGAAATTAAGATTAAATATCTTCAGGGAAAGATTAAGTTCTACGGAACTTATGAAAATGTGGTGAAGTTTGTAGATGAACTTGAAAGCAGACAGAAGAAGTTTGCTTTATATGGAATCGGAATGGATATAAATAATGAGACATGGGTAAAAGGTGAACTGGGTATAATTGCATATTCAATTCCTAAAATTAATGATGACAGTGATGAAAAAGCTGATTATTTAACATGGATAATGAATAATGTTTATGGAAAAGCAGAACCATTCCAAAAAAGTCAGTCAGCAGGTACTGGAATACAGAATGATGGAAGTACAGGTGATTTTACAATTTCAGTGAAATCAATAAATTCAGAACTTCCAACTATAATGATTGGAAAAAGCAAAGATAATCTGAGAACATCTTACGTTTATGCAGATGGAAATAATACTCAGGAGGCTGAAATAGTATTTACAGAGAAAGATGGAAAGTATTATTACAAGTACAAGACTGCTAATGGAAGCATGCCTGTTGATTACAATAATTCAAACATGTTCACGCCACTAGGAAATAATATAGTTATAAATATTAATAGTGAAAGCAGAAGTGGGCAGGATGATAAGTCCGGATTAAAACTTAAAATTATAAATGATACAGGCAGACATATTGTGGCAAATATATACAATGATGATAAAGAAGATTCTAGAATAGCTATTGATGGTGATAAAAATAATATATCCATTAATGAAAAGTAGGTGGAATTTATGAATTATAGTTCCAGAAATAAAAAAGGCTTTACTGTTATAGAAGTAATAATGAGTCTATGTTTTATAGTATTAGCATCAGGAGGATTATATCTATCATATAACACTCTTATCAGAACTACAAAATCAGGAGAAGAAAAACAGCAGATAGCATTAGTGGGAAAGAATACTCTGGAAAATATTAAATCATGTGATAACAGTAATTTTGAATTTAGTGATGATAGCATAACTATTAAAAATATTAGTTTTTTTAATTCAAAGAATGAATCAAAAGATCATACTTTTAACATTAGCGAAAAGTCAGGCAGATATGTTTTGGAATTATATTTAAATAATCATTATGAATACTGTGAAAGTTCAGATGAAGATTGTACTTACAAAGAAAAAATAATAATAATGAAAGCAAAAGCTAAATCTACTGATAAAGAGGGCACTACAGTAGATATAAATCCAGGCGTATCTACAGAAGAAAGTGATTCTAAGAAGGCTGAACTGAATAATTATGAAAGCATAGATTTTGATAAAATTCATATAAAAAATGATGGCAGCAATAGAGCAGAAATTGATAATAAGTCTTTAAATGAAATTGAAGGACGATATCTATTAAATATGTATGTCAATAAATCAGGGGATAAAGGTGTCATCATCAAAATAGAGGATAATGATGGAAGTATTATAAAGCAATATGAAAAACAGATAGATGAATCAAAAAACAATAATCTGAATGTTTATTTTAACTTTAAGGATTATAAGAAGACTGGTGATGATCCATTAAGGGATTTTGATATAGAAGTCTATAATAAAACTTCAATAGAAGATAAGATTATATGTAATTTGTATATTGAAAGTGCAGATGATTGTAAAGTATCAGTTCTTGCTAAAAAG
>JBJEJM010000043.1:0-1568 GCA_051878075.1 Clostridium sp.
TGCCTTTATTATTTTCTATAATTCCTTTTACCCTGACTATATTTCCATAATGTTCACTCTGTTCTATTAATTTAAATTTATCTTCCAATTCTTTTTCATCAATGTATTTTTCCAGTCTTATAGGATAACTTTCAAACACTTCACCAGCAGTATGATTGTGGACATGCTTTTTCATAAGACTTCCTTTTCCATTATGAATAGGCTTAATGACCTGATTCTTAACTCTTTTTAGTAATCCATTCTTTTTCATAAAATCATTGGCTTTTAGCTCCTCCCATGGTTTATATATAATCTCAGCATGAGCATTTAATTTTTTTAATGATTTTATAATATCATCTATAAACTTTTTATCTTTGAACTGTGTCCTGCTTAAAACAATTGTATCTGCATTTTCTATCTGATTTATATAAAATTCCTTAAAATTATTAACATATTTCTCATAATTCAATATATCAATCAATGTAAAAACATTTCTTATTTCAAGCATATGGCTGAACTTAATATTAGTAAGTATGTTTAAAATTTCACTAAGCTTTGCAACTCCTGATGGTTCAATTATTATCTGTTCTGGGTTATATTTATTTATGACTTCAAATACAGCATCATCAAATTTTCCTGAAACCTGACAGCATATACATCCTGAGTTTATTTCCTTTACTTCTATATTGCTTTCCCTAAGTATTTCTCCATCTATAGAAACCTCTCCAAATTCATTTTCAATTATTACTGTATTTTTACTATATGCATGTTCAGAAAGGAACTTTTTAATAAGCATGGTCTTTCCAGAGCCTAAAAATCCCGAAAAAATATCCACAATAACCTTCATTTTTTATACTCCTAACTATACTGATTCTTGTATTTATTTATACTATTTTTCATTGTGGTATATGCAGATTACATAAAATTAATTTTAAAGTTATAAAAAAAGACTTTAGCAGAACACATATTCCATATATAATATAAGTAGTACTAAAAACATATACACAAAGGGGAATTTTCAATGAGTGGAAAGGAACATATGACCATAGGCACGTCTGCTTCAGTTGGACTTGTTATTGGACTCATAAGTCTGGGTAATATGCACATAAGTCTGGACATGATGATTCTGATTTTTGGAAGCATAGCAGGATCATATATGCCTGATATTGATAGTCATAAATCTACTGCTTCACAGATATTCAATAAAGTATTAATGTTTATTATAATAATTATTTCTTTCTTTTATATCTTTGGCATTAAATTTAATACTACATACATATATTCAATAAATAATATATTAAATCTTAATTATAAAGGAATAATCTTATTTTCCATACTTACTATTCTTGGCAAACTGTCACCACACAGAATGTTTACACATAAATGGCTTGGAACACTTGCTTTCTGTTACAGTGTTACATTAATGGGAAATGAGTATCTATCTCTTGGTTTTACATTAGGATATTTGTTACATATTGTCGCAGACAGGATTACTAGGAATGGTAAATATCTAAGATTTTTTCAGTTTAAACTTCCATTAAAGAATTCTAAAGATAAATTCACAATAAGCTGGTAATCCAAGTTATATT
>JBJEJM010000044.1:0-1566 GCA_051878075.1 Clostridium sp.
TACTGAGAATTATATAAAGAAAATTCAAATGGTATTTTATCAGAAAAACCAAATTTTTTTAGCTTATCTTCTACTACACTGCTTCCCATTTCAGTAGCAATCTGTGCAAAGTAAATATTATCAGAATATACAAGCGCATTCTGCATATTTACATCTGAAATATCAGATGTTCTTGTAACATAATAGTCACCAAAACTTTCATCCTTCTTCCACTTTAGTCCATTAATCTTCCTTACTTCATCAGGTTTAACAAGTCCACTATCTACTCCAATTGCTGCTATTATAGGCTTAAAAGATGAGCCTGGTACAACTGTACCTTGAAATCTGTTATACAATGGTTTATTTTTGTTATTATTTAAACTATCCCATTTTTCCTGTGACATTCCGACTATAAAATCATTTGCATCATATGAAGGCGTACTTGCCAATGCCAGCACTTCTCCATTAGAAGAATCCATAATAACTCCACAGCCCTTGTCACTGCCTAGCTGCTCATTAAGCTTCTTTTGTATTGATATATCTATTGTTAATTCTAAATCCTCACCATTCTTAGGATCCTTGCATAAAATGGATGACTTCTTTTCACCTTCACTATTTTGGATATAGATTTCAGCCCCATCTATACCTCTTAACTTATCTTCATACATCTTTTCAAGTCCAGATTTACCTATAAGTGAATTTTCTTTATAATCTTTGCCCTCATTTTCCTGCAGTTCTTCAGAAGTTATTGACTGTACATATCCTGTAATATGTGCTGTTTCAATACCATAAGGATAAACTCTTGACTCTTTATCTTTTATCATGACTCCTGGAATCTTTAACAATTCCACTACTCTTGCATCTCCATATGGAATATCCCTGACTGGAATGAACATATCGTCCTGTACATAATCTGCGCTTAATGATTTATTAATGCTGTCAACACTCACTTGCAATATAGATGCAATCTTAGTTATATTCTCATCCTTATTTTCACCAAGCTTTCCAGGCACTATACCTACATTTGACAGGTATGAATCAGTAGCAAGGAGTTCTCCATTTCTATCAGTTATATTCCCTCTTTTGCCTTTCATTTCTTTCACTCTTACCTTATCATTTTCACCAAGCTCAGGAAAAATATTCTTTGTAGTCCACTTTATTGTATATCCTCTTCCAATTTCACTTCCAACCTTAATACTATTATCAAAATTTAACTCACCAGCTATTGTATTCATCTTAGTATTATATTTTATAAGTGTATTGCTGTCTTCTTCAGATATAGATTTTATAGTAACATCTATATCCTTTGCCTGAATTCCTTCATAAATATTCTTATTCCTTGTTGTAAATTCTTCTCTGCTTATTTTTGCTTGTGCTTTACTATCAATAAGATCATACATTCGGTCATATTCTTTATTTTTCAGTAGTTCAACATATTCCTGCCATTTATTCTCAGGTCTATGGCTATACCTATATCCTATATATATTCCTGCAACTATAATAAGCGGAATTATTACTATTCCAACCCCAATGAGAACATATATATTCTTTTTATTTTCCATATAATATCCCCCTATATTTTTATGC
>JBJEJM010000045.1:0-1564 GCA_051878075.1 Clostridium sp.
GCTAAAGGTGGTTCTGGATTAATAATAACTGGTGCAATGGCAATAAACCATGATTCTCAAGTAAAAAAAGATATGGTAAATGTATATGATCAAAACTTTATTGACGCATTTTCAAAAACTGTACAAACTGTACACAAATATAATAGTAAAATTATACCTCAATTAGCCCATGGAGGACTAATTTCTATGGCATCATCTTCAGGTATGCGATTGGGACCATCTGATATTATTGGTGGAAAAGAAATGAGTAAAGAAGACATTAGAAATGTAATAAATGATTTTTGTAAAGCTGCACATAAATGTAGACAAGTTGGTGCTGATGGTATAGAACTTCATGCTGCCCATGGTTTTTTAATAAGTCAATTTTTAAGTCCAATATTTAATAAGCGTCAAGATGAATATGGTGGTTCAATTTTGAATCGTTCAAGAATTTTATTTGAAATAATAGATTCAATAAAATCAAATATAGGAAAATCATTTCCTATATTAATAAAGCTTAACTATAGCGATCTTATAGAGAATGGTTTCTCTTTTGAAGATTCAAAATGGCTATGTAATAATCTTGATACAAAAGGTCTAAGTGCAATAGAAATCAGCTCTGGACTTATCTCAGATAAAACTTATTCCCCTGCTCAGCCAATTCCTAATGAAGAATCAGAATCTTATAATGAAAAAGCAGCCTCTGATATTTCACAATCAATTCACACTCCAATAATATGTGTTGGAGGGAATCGTAATTTCACTTCTATGGAAAAAAGCTTAAACAACACTAGTATTTCCGCTTTTTCATTGTGCCGTCCATTAATATGTGAACCAGATCTTCCTCAAAAATGGATGAACGACAGCTCTTATAAACCAAAATGTATTTCCTGCAACTCATGTTTTGTATCACCAATTTTAAAATGTTCACTTTCCAAATAATAAATTCATATATAAATTTAATTGAATCTGAAATAAGCGCTGCCACTTTTGACAACGCTTATTTTACTACAAATATTTTATTTTAAAAGCGAAAATACAATTTTTCTTATGACAAAAGCTTCTTAAAATATTTAATGTGCACCTAATCTAATTCTCCTTAATGCGTCCTCCAGAGAAATGCATTCCGCATATCTTCCATTCCACATAAATTCATTATGGTACCTATAACTCTGCTCTGCTGACATAAATTCATTATCTATTGTTGTATTTGTATATGCAGGAACTATCATATTAAAACCATGTTCAAAGCCACATTTTATAGTAGCATCAATACAATAATCAGTTTGAAGTCCAACAATAATTATGTCTTTTTCACCTTTATCCCTTAAATATTCTAATAAACCTGTTTCCTTAAAAGCACTATTAAATACTTTATCAAATATCTTTTCTTCATTTACTGGTTTAAATTCTTCATATATATCGTATCCCTCAGTTCCTTTTGTCAGCTCATGTCCTGCACCATCATCATGTCTTATATATATAACTTCAATATTATTTGTCCTTGCTTCACTTATTATTTTTTTGACATTAGATACAAACAAATCAAACTTATATAATTTTTCATTTGTTATTAGTTTTTGTG
>JBJEJM010000046.1:0-6743 GCA_051878075.1 Clostridium sp.
GAACAATCCCCTCCTAAGGGATAGATGTGGGTTCGATTCCCGCTGGGAGTACCAAGTTTCATGAAGAGGTGGCTTAAACGTTATGTTTGAGCCACTTTGCTTTAGTGCAACAGGTTCTATTTACATAACATTTCAATATTTATATTATTCTTCCATCCTTAATTATTATCTTTTTGTTACAATATGAAGCAACTTTTTCATCATGAGTAACTATAATTATAGTTTTTCCCTTTTTATTTATTTCTGAAAGTATATTCATAATCTCCATACCAGTTTTTGAGTCCAGAGCTCCTGTTGGTTCATCTGCAAGTATGATTTCTCCATCACTAACTAAGGCTCTGGCAATAGCTACTCTTTGTTGCTGGCCTCCTGAAAGTTCACTAGGTTTCTTTTTAATTTGATCTTTAATTCCAAGTGCTTCAAGCTGTTTGATAACCATCTGCTTTTTCTGTTTATTGGATAAATTCCTATAACTTAAAGGAAGTTCAACATTATCATATACATTATATTCTTTCATTAAAGCAAAATCTTGAAATACAAAACTTATTGTTGAATTTCTTACCTTACTTAACTCTTTATTATTTAACTCATTAATTAATTTACCATTTAAATAGTATTCACCTTCAGTTACTTGATCCATACAGCCAATTATATTTAATAAGGTTGACTTTCCTGCACCCGATGGTCCCATTATAGCTATAAAATCTCCCTTTTCAACACTCAAATTTATATTATCAATAGCAGTAAATTTAAAATTTTTTTTACCATATTCCTTTTTTATATTTTTTAGTTCTATTATACTCACTAGTCTACCCCTCCTATTAATTCTTTAGGTTGAAGCCTCTTTATCTTCCTTAATGGAATATATGATGAAATTAAAACAATAACAAAGATTAAACATACAAGTAAAAGTATGCTTTTCTCATTTAATACTTGTGAAATATTAAAAGAACTCATTAAATAGTTAGTATAATAGTCATATTTTTCGTATGTTATATATGACACTGCTATTATTGCTGAAACACACGTAATACAAATTATCTCACCTAAAAATAACTTTCTTATATATGATATACTAGCCCCAGTTACAATTCTAATTCCTATTTCTCTTTTTCTTTTTTGTATTGAAGCAAGAATTGTTGCAGTAATCGTAAAAATTGACATAACTGTAACTATAGAAGTTGTTATACTTATACTTTTATATATATCTATATGTTCTTTTTTATAATCTTCTAAGGATTCGTTAAATAGATAACACTCAGTATCCAATCCTAGTTCTTTAGATTTTACGTGTATATTTAATTTAATTTTATCAACATCATATTTTTCATTTAATGAAAGAAAATATGATGTTGATTTTGCTGTAACCACTAACATGCTTTTTTGCATATCTTTATTAAATGGTATAATAAAATATTCATCTAAATTCATAGGAACATTTCCTATATAATTATTAGACGTGCTTAGCCATCTAGAATTATCTTCAAGAAAACCTACTATAATATATCTTATAGTTTTATTACCACATGTTACTTCATTTGCACTTATTATATCACCTATATTAACTGCCTTTTTAAACTTAGCCCCAACAATAATGGGAATTAAATCATCTGAAGTTAGATTAAAATCGTCTTTATTAAAACTTCGGCCTTCTGTTACCTTTAAATTCATTAATGAACTTATGTTTTTATCAATATATATACACTCTGTCTGTTCTAGAGATCGTTCTTTAAGAGTACCCTTATATAAATTTCTTGCAATATTCATATATTCCACATTGTCTTGCATTTCATTAAATACATGACCTGTCTCTAAAAATCCTCCTGAGTCATCTACCCCATCTATTGACTTTGTATACTCTTCTAGTTCATAGGCTTTTTCAGAAAAAGCTTCTGTAGGGTATAAATCATTAAATTTTATTTTTAATACTCTATCCTTATTTTCACCTAATATTTCGCTTATTTGACCTTCTTGCTGATAAAAAACATTAAAGCTAGTTAAAAGATCAAAAATCATAAAAATAGTGACAGATAACTGAATTATAATAAATAATACAGATATCTTCTTAGACCACATAGACTTTATTATAGCTTTAAACACACTACTTTCCTCCCTGTATTACTTTTTAATAATTTCTATCGGTTCAACTTTCAATGAATATATTATTGGTATTAGCACAGTAAATAATGCTGTTATAAATGAAGTAGCTAGTCCTGATATAATATTACATAAAGTTAACTCTAACACATAATTAGATATCTTTCCTAAAATACAATTTATAATGAATTGTACTCCTAATCCAATTACGGAGGATATTAAACATAAAGAGAATATTTCAAAAAATAGCATATATGCAATGTGTACATTATCAATACCAAAAGCTTTTCTTATACCTATTTCTCTACGTCTTTCTTCTATCCAATAAATGCTTATATTCATCATATTAATTATTGCAAATATATATATTCTTAATGTCATTTTTCTCAATTTTGCATTATCAGAAAAATTTGATACCAAAATATCATTTCTTGTATCAAGTTCTTTTACTTGAAAAAGTCCCTCAGTATTTTTTATTTTTTTTTCTAACATATTACAATCTTCCATTGGTTCGTTATTATTATTTTTAAGCAGAATAGAAATCATTTTTTCTCCATTAAACCTTATCTTCTTCATATTAGGTACTGCTTTAATAGACATAAATATTTCTTCATCCCAAGGACTATCTTTGTTCTCTCTACCAACTATTCCTGTAACTACATACTCTTCATCTTCAATTTTTATTTTTTCTACTCCATTATCTTCATATATGTATTGTTGAAGTTTCTTACCTATAAGTACTACTTTCTCTCCATCTATAACTTCTTGTCCACTATAATCTCGTCCTTCTAGTATAGGGTATCTCCAACTAGGTTTATTCTTAAAATATTCAAAATTCACAGGAACTTCATTTTCTTTTCCGTCTATTTTTACTGCTACTTTTTCAAAAGTTATATTTGTATCTTCTGAAATATCTTTAAAAGTATCTATAAATTCATTAAAATCTATACTTTTCCCAAAGGCTAATGAAACCTCCAAGGTATTTTTAGGAATACCCTCTGACTTTTGTAAAGCCAAATCTCTTATAGCTACAGAATTACTTGTCCAAACAGAGATAAATATGGATGATGTTACATATGAAATTATTAAAAATAGAATTGCTACAGGATGTGCTTTAAATTGATTAAATAATAATATTATACCCTTTATAATATCTCCCCCTTAAACTATAAATAGGGCTTACATAAAAAAACTATTTTTTTATGCATCCCTAATATAAAGTTATTTTATTTTCTTAAACTTCTACCAATACTGGCTGATGCCACATATACATTAAAACTATTAGCTATTCCGTGAGTACTATTAAAACGAGTTATATCTGCATATAAAGTTGTTGATTTAGAATATGTTGAACCATATTCTAAATCAGAATCTATTATTTCACCATTTTTAACTGACTCTATATATGTTGTAACTGAATATCCATCAACTTCTGAATGATAAGTATCTGCCCAGCTTAAATCTAGTTGATCAGTACTCCAGATACAATGTAAATATTGAAGAAAGTATACTCTTTTTTTAAAAAATTCTTTTTCATCAATTATTTCTTTTTTGTATCTTATTATAATTATTTTTAAGTATTTAGATTTATTAATAAATAGTACTTAAACTATTAATATTTTACTATATATACAATTTATTTCAATATATATTGTTATTTTCAAATTATGGATAAAAGTATGTCTTATATTTTTATTGTATATTGCGAAATTATGTTGTCATTCAGGATTTATTTCGTAAATTTAAAAAACAAACATACGTTTATCTACCTTGGGCTGTTAGAAATAATAGTCTAAGGGGGTGGTATTTGAGATGATTATTCTCCCATCAAATAGCATTCTTTTCAACAGCTCTAAATATAAATCTAATAGCCCTAAAATCGAAAAACATTCTAAGTAAAGTGTTATGTTAGCCACATAGCACTTTATTTAGGTATGCCAAGCATGGGCATGCACTAATCGGTGAAAGTCCGTAGCGGAGGAAGGACGGAACGTTAGGAGGGTTATAACTTTGGATAAATCAAAGAAATTACAAAGAAAGCAGAAAACTCAATATAGAGACCAATTGATGGAAGTAGAAGTGGAACTTCAAGGTAAATCAAAGGTGCCGAGTGATTCTATGGTTTTAACAAATAGAGAAAGCGTAAACGATGAAACATTTGATACTATCACGCATAATATCGATATTAGTATTTGAATCAGAGGTTTCTTGTATTAGGGATGTTTTAATTAGATATCCGAAATCTATTATTCTGACAGAATAGCTTTTGCTTTTTAAAATTGTTCCAAGACTAAATAATCCATTAGAAAAATTATTTTTTGCATATATCATTTGGAGAGTTAATTAAAACTATTTTTTTATATTATTAGAACTTCTTTAAATTTATGTATAAATTATTACAATATGAAAATATTTCAAAATATAAATTCAATAATATTATTATTGTAACTATAATAAATTTATATTATAATTTATGTAAATTTTAATATAAAAATACATAAATGTATAATATAGATATTCTCCTGAATGAAAGGATTGAAAAATATGAGAAGGTATCTTTTTAAAAATAAGATATGGTTTTGGGCATATGCAATTACTATGATAATAAATTCTATAGTAATAACTTATTCAGCATTTTTAATAGAAAGAATAGTTAATTGTGCTACAAATGTTGAAGTGATTTTACTAAAACGACAAATAGTATATTCTATAATATACATTTTAGTATTATTTACTATAGAATATATACGTCGTACTTGTAGAGCAATATATTTAAAACGTAGTGTATTTGATTTAAAAAAAGATTTATTTGATAATTTAATTGATCAAGATTTGGTAACTTTTAGTAAAGAAAATAGTGCTAAGTATATTTCAATACTTAATAATGATGTAAAGATGGTAGAAGATAATTATTTTGATAATATTTTCGTTATTATTCGTAGTGTAACAATGTTAGCTACAGCAGTAATATTTATGATATGCATAAATATTTATGTTGGAGTTATTGCTATTTTATTATCAGTAATACCAATACTAATTCCAATGATATTTGGGAAAAAATTGAGCAAATTAAAAAATGGATATTCTAAAGCATTGGAAGTTTACAATATAAAAATTAAGGATATTTTTACTGGGTTTGAGGTAATAAAAAGTTTTAATATAGAGAAAAATATTAAGGAAAATCATATAAAAATAAATGCTAATACAGAAGAAAAAAAGTACAAGTCATATTATGCTGAAGGAATTGTAAATGCTATTAGTAATTCAGTTGCCTGCAGTATAGTGATAATTATTTTTATAGTTTCAGTCTATTTTGTAATTAAGGGTATGATAACATTTTCTCTTATGGTAGCTGTTACTCAATTATCAGGAAATATTACAAGTCCAATTTTTAGTATGATTGAAGCTTTTAATAAAGCTAAAGCAGTGGGAGACATAAATAATAAATTGATTAATTTAATGTCTAAAAATGACCAAAAAGATAATGGAATTGATATTAATGAATTTAATGATAAAATTGAAATTAGAAATCTTACATATTCATTTGATAATAATAGAAACATATTAGAAAATATAAATTTAGATTTACATAAGGGAAAGAAATATGCAATAGTTGGTGGAAGTGGAAGTGGGAAATCTACACTAATAAAATTAATTCTCGGATATTATAATAATTATAATGGCAATATTTACATAGATGGAATTGATAACAGAAAAATTAAAAGAAAAAGTATTTTTAATATATGTTCTATAATACATCAGAATGTATTTATGTTTGATGATACTATGAAGAACAATATAACTTTATATAATAACTATAGCGACAAAGTTGTAGAGACATCAATAGAAAAAGCTGGATTAAACGATCTTATAAATAAGTTAGATGGCGGAATAAATGCTAAGATTAATGAAAATGGAAATAATTTTTCAGGCGGAGAAAAACAACGTATAGCAATTGCTAGAGCATTTGTAAAAGGAAGTAATATGTTAATATTAGACGAAGCAACTTCTAGTTTAGATAATGAAACAGCATATAATATAGAGGATTCATTATTAAATATTAAAGATATTACTTGTTTGGTAGTGACTCATCGTTATAATTCAGAAATTTTGCGTAGATATGATAAGATTATTGTAATAAAGGATGGAAAGCTTTGTGAAACAGGAACATTTGATGAATTAATGGATAAGAAAAATTATTTTTATAGTTTATATAATATTGCTAATTAGTTAGTGAATTATTATAGAAGCAAGTTAGAATAAATTATATAAAAATGGCTTAACTATAAGGGTTAGGTCATTTTTTTATTTGATGTCTTTTTTAACAGTAAAGTATGATATAATAACTTCATAAAAATCATGAGATGGGCATGGTGGTTTGAGATAAGTTTAGCCACCTTGCGCTGTTAGGTTTTAAATTTTCTTTTAAAACAAATGAAAAGAATACTCCCATCAAATAGCATTCTTTTCAACAGTGTTTAATATAAATCTAATAGCCCTAAAATCGAAAAACGTTCTAGGAAAGTGTCATGTTAGCCGCATGGCACTTTATTTATATCTACATTATATCACAATATTAATAGAAATAAACATTTAAATGTTTTGGTTATCTATATATAATTTAAGTGAATTTATATTAAAGTATC
>JBJEJM010000047.1:0-6715 GCA_051878075.1 Clostridium sp.
AGCTGATCCCACTGAACCTGCAATTGTTCTAAGTGAAGTAAGAAGTGCTGTTCCATGAGCTGTATATTGATTTTTAATTCCTTTAAGTCCCCAGCTTACTAGCGGCATCATAAGACATCCTATTGCAATGCATCTTATAGAATTTAGTATTGCAGCTATCCAAACAGACATATTTAGCGATAAGAATACCATTCCTATATTGCTTATAAGCATCGATAAAGCTCCCGCTATAAATACTTTTCTCATTCCAATCTTATCATATACTTTTCCTGCAAAAGGGCTTACTAATGCCATGAGTAATGAACCTGGAAGAGTAACTAGTCCAGAGGTAGTTGCAGACATTCCTTTAATATCTTGTACATATAAAGGTAAAATAATCGACGACCCCATCATAACAAAATATAGCATTACACTTCCTATTACACTTAACATAAAGTTCTTGTTCTTTAAAATTCTTATTTCAAGAAATGGATTTTCTATATTAAGCTGTCTATATACAAATAAAATCATTGTAATAATTCCAACGATAATAGGAAGAATAATCTTTATACTTAACAATGTATAATTTCCTATATTTCCAATTCCTAATATAATTCCTCCGTATGCAAATACACTTAATGTAAAAGATACAATATCAAATTTCTGTTTTGCAGTATCTAGAATATCATCAAAAACATAGATGGCTAATACAAATGAAATTGATATAATAATTAATGCAATCACAAATATCATCTGCCATCTCATATGATCTACTATAACACCTGCTATTGTAGGTGCAATTACTGGTGCTGCTCCAACAGATAATCCATATAACCCCATTACACTTCCAGACTCTTCCTTCGGATATATAGTAAGTATGATAACTTGAGCCATGGCTGTTAGTATTCCATTGCCAGCTGCCTGAAATATTCTTCCTATCATAAGTATCATAAAATTTGGTGCAGCAATTGAAATTATAAGTCCTACAATGAAACATCCTATTGCAGATAAGTATAATTTCTTTGTTTTAAATCTAGTTATTAAAAATGCAGTAGCAGGCATCATTATACCCATTGCTAATGAATATCCACTTGTAAGCCATTGCCCCATTGTTGCACTTATTTTAAAATCATTTAAGATAGGTGGTAATGCTGTTGTAAGTGAGGTTGCAAGCATGGATGATGCAATACATGTTACCAATATATTTATAAATATTAATGTTCTCTTACTCTTTTCAACTTCCATTCATTAAATTTCCTTTCTTTATTATCATTATCTTAACATTTGTAGCTTTAATAAAAGTGTATTATAATATATTCATTCTAACCACTACAAAAATACCAAATATGTAATCTTAAAGGAGATATAATGAACAAGCCAAATAATAAGAAATACTATATTACAGAATCCAAAATAGAAAATGCATTAATGGATCTTCTAAAATATAAAACATTCGATTCTATATATGTTAATGATATATGCAAAAAAGCTGGTATTGCACGTACATCATTTTATTCACACTATGATGACATCAATGATTTAATATGTAAAATACAAGAGAAATATTATAAAGACATTATCAATATGCTTGTAACAGATCACCTTTCTTTAAAAGATGCTTTTACTAAATATTTTTATTACTTAAAAGATCATTCTGATTTTTATAAGGTATATCTTATTAGTCATGAAAGCCATATATTCAAAAAACAACATTATGAGTCATTATATAATTTATACTCTAAACTCCCACAAAATAAAAATAAAACTGAACGTATTGTAAAATATAATATGGTTTTTCTGGGCGCTGGTATTAAGGCAATTGCATATAAATGGCTTAATGATGGCTGCATAGAAACACCTGAAGAAATGGCTGAATTACTTTATTATGAATTAAACTTAAACAATTAAATGATTATTACATATAATAAACCCACAAAAATCATAACATTTGATTTTTGTGGGTTTTGAGTTGTTAATAGTTATCACTATTAGTATCTAATTGCAAGTTTTTTAATCTCTTTATACTACTTTCTTATAAAATATTCATTAAATCTTTTTCTGCAGAGATTTTTTATATTCAGTAACATTCATACCCGTCCAAACTTGAAATGCTCTAAAAAAAGAATTCAGATCTTGGTATCCTAATAAAAAGGCAATATCATCACTTGTCATATCAGTATTTTTTATATAGTTCTTTGCTAGCAGCTCACGTGTATGATTTAATTGCTTTTGAAATGTTGTTTTTTCTTCTGATAATTTTCGTTGAAGGGTACGTTTACTGATTCCAAGTTTTTTTGATACCTCTTCGATACTGCTGCACCCTATAGGCAGTAACTCTATTAGTGAACTTCTTACTCTCGCTCCAAAAGAATCTTCCACTTCTAACTCAGACAGTCTTCGCTTAAGCTCCGGTTCAAAATAATCCCACATGGCTTCATTTTCACTAACAAATGGCTTAATGGAGTCATTAAGTGATAAAGTTAATGTACTTTTATCCCCTTTCTGTGGCTTACATCCCAAATATTTTTCTAACTCCTTATTACTAATTGAATTCTGCAATGTTACTTTTAAAGGAATTATATTATCCTTAGTTGCTATTCGAATTAAGTTAATCAAAAAAATAAATTCCGAAACTTCCAAAAACCAAGGTATTTTATGATATTTCTCTTCTATCCTTAGTTCTACTGTAAAACAGCTTTCTTCCTTTCTTATAATAAAAATCATAGGCCCAATAAGCTTCTTATATTGTGCTAAACGTTCTATACATGTCTGAGCATTTTTGCTGCAAAAAGCTGCAAAAATAGGTGGAGAAAAGGTTTCAATATTTTCTGACGTTGCAATTTTTATTGGTATATTTTCATCATGGGATACTTCACCTATACTTTCCATGAATCGAAAATATTCATCTTGTGTCAGCCTTATATTTTTTCTGCTAAATAGATCTTCTGGCAGCTCTGATTTTATTAATATTTCACGTAGAGACAGACCCACTGATGAGAGAAGGTGGCCATACCTTCCATCCATAATAAAATACTTCATAAAAATCAGCTCCATTCTGTCCCATTATTTTTCTTTCTGCATTTCATAAATTTGCTTCATCATTATCTTTTTAGGTGTAAATGGTGTCAATGCTAAAAACATTCTCTGAAGTGGTGTCACTCCTGAAATTACATTTAATTTTCCTTTTAACATTCCTTCATACCCATCCTTTGCAACATCAACTGGACTAACAGTTTTAGCAAACAATTTAGTGTTACTCATATCTGATGCTTTAGCAAAACCTGTATCCATAGCACCTGGCATTAATGTTGTAACAGTTACACCAGTACCTTTAATCTCTTGCCATACAGCATTACTAAATGAAGTAACATATGCTTTGGTAGCATAATAAACTGCTTGTAATGGACCTGGCATAATTGCTGCTGTAGAAGAAACATTCAGTATTTTACCATCTCCACGCTGAACAAAATCAGATAAAAATAACTTGGTTAATCTTGTAAGAGTCATGACATTTACTTGAATCATTTGTATATCCTGATCCATAGAACGAACATGGAATTCACCTCTTCCGCCAAAGCCAGCATTATTAATCAAATAATCTATTTTAATATTTGCATTTTTTACTTCATCATAAATTTCTTGTGCTGCATTACTTAAAGATAAATCTTTTACAATAACCATTACATTTATATTATATTTATTTTCAAGCTCTTTTTTCAATTCATTTAGCTTATCCTTGCTTCGTGCAACAACTACTAAATTTCCGCCTCTTGATGCATGTACCTTTGCAAATTCTTTTCCAATACCACTTGATGCCCCTGTAATAATTGCAGTCTTTTTTTTCATTATGATTACCTCCTGAAATTTTTATTTCTCTTGATGACTCAATTATACAAACTACACTATATTTTTTTAACATCATTTAACGCCAACAATTATTCAATTTGTGTCAGCATATATATTAAATATTTTTAACAAATCTAATACTTTTTATCCATTTACTTGACTTATGCATTTATTAAAGTAATTTTTTCAAAGTAATAATTCATGCATCTGCTTACACTATAAAACAAAAATAAACCTACGAAAATTCAATCTTATGATTTTCGTAGGTTTAAAATTAACTATTTCTTTAAAAATTAAACTTTAATTTCACCTGCCATCTTAAATGCTTGTTTAGCTAAAAATACAGCTATAATTTCATTAATAACAGCAGCTGCTGCAATAGTACCTTGTATCATAACTGCATATTCTGGTTGAAATGGCATTAAAGTTTCTACTGCTATACCAGTAAATATTAGTGATACTCCTGAATGAGGTAAAAGAGATAAACCTAAGTATTTAGATACATTATCATCAGCTTTTGATAACTTACCTCCTGCATAAGATCCCAATATTTTTCCTATTCCACGAGCTATTATATATATAGCAGTAAAAATTCCAGCACCAAATATTAAATTATAATCCAGCGGTGCTCCTAAATCTATTACCATAACGACTAACCCTATACCTATTACAGGATTAATAACTTCCATTATTTCTTGTAATCTCTCTTTTTTAACTGTATTTGCAATGATAGCCGAGAATGATATACCAGATAATAATAAGTTTATTGATAATATATTATTATTGACATATCTTCCAATAACAACAGTAACAGCTATAAGTATTGCAATCTTTAATATTGTTTCTATCTTAGAGCACTTATTTTTTAAAATTTTACTCCCTATGTAACCTGTAACTCCTCCTATAGCAAGTGGTAATATTATCATCATTAAAATAGAAATAATATTTAATGATTCTCCAGTCATACCTCCTGAAACCATTCCAATAACAAGGAAAAAAACTATTAAACCTAATACATCATCTAAAGCTGCAAGTGGTATTAAAGTCTTAGAAACTGGTCCTTTAGCATTATATTCTTTAACAATTGATAAAGATGGAGCTGGGGCTGTTGCTAATGCAATTGCTCCAAATACTAGAGCTATAGACATTGGTATGTCTGCAAATATGAAAAATGCAATTGCAACTAATATAAATGCTGTCATTCCTTCAAACAGACATATAGTAACTATCTGCTTTCCTGACTTCTTAAGTTCTTCTATTATTAGTTCAGTACCTATCAGCATTCCTACTAATACTTCTCCTACATTAGTCAAAATATGATACCATTGTGTATCCATAATACTGCTGTTCATCCAGTTCAGTGCATGTGGACCTATTATCATACCTGTTATCAGCCATCCAAGTATAGATGGCAGCTTTAATTTTGAAACTAATTTTCCTACAATAAAAGCTATAATAGTAAATAAAATTAATAATATAACTCCTTTAATCAATTAAATCACTCCTACTACTTGTCTATTCCCTCAAAAACCATCTCTAACATCTCTCTATGATCTTTTCTAAATTCTTCAACAGCACTATCTTTATCTATATCATTTATTCTTTTCATATGCTTTTTTTCTAAGTTCTCTCCTATCATTACTATTAATTCAAAAGCTTTCTCTTTATTAAACTTAGGATTCATATCTATATTTTTTATAACATCATGTATAAGATTATTATTATAGCTTTGAAACTCACTACTTAATTCCTTAGCTTTTTCTATGCTATTGTCTATTACTAGATTTACAATAATTTTTGAATATAGAGGATTTTCTCTAAAGAATTTAAACTTTATATCAAAATATTCCTCTACATAATCTATACCCTTCTTGTTACTATCTTTAATATTTATAGCTATGTTTCTTTTAAAACTATCAATAACATGTCTAACTACAGTTATATATAAATTTTCCTTTGAATTATAGTAATGATAAAGTAATCCCTTTGATATATCAGCCTTCTTGCAAATAATATTAGTAGATGCTGCCTTATATCCATTTTGTGCAAATTCTTCAATTGCAACGTTAAGAATTCTTTCTTTAACACCTATAGCTTCGAGTTCCTTATCATTCATATTTATCCTCCTATTTGACCAGGTGGTCTATTAACAATATACATTATACTTTTTATAGACCACCTGGTCAATGATTTATAAAAAAAATCCCCTATCGGGGACTATGTATCTAAAAAAAGAGCATTACCACATATCAACAAGCATTAAAAATCCTGGTATCCAAGCAGTTATAATTCCTTCAAATATAGCTAAATATGGGACAAACTTTCCAAGATCTTTCTTTAGAATTATTTCTATAAATGCTGTAAGCCAAAGTATTCCCCATAATATCCATATAATACTCATTCTCCAATCTAAATCCTGCGTTAAACTAATATATGCACATGGTATAGTATTTATAGCTACAAATAAGCTATACCAAGCATAAGGTCTTTTGTCTAAATTAAATATACTATTTATAGCTATAAATAAATATGTAAAACCAAATAATAATCCTGTACCTACTGCATAGTATTCTTCTTGTATTACAGCTACAGTATCAATTATTACTGCTAAAGAACCTGTAAATAAATTCATGACAGCAGATGACTTTTCATCTATATTGTACAATCTGCTTATACCATTATTTATTAGAACTATTCCTACATATAATAATACTATTCCTAACATCTGTATTCACAACCTATCTTACTAATATTTACGTATAGATAACTCCCTGGAATTTAAAAATTCCTTTCTTATATAGTTATGACATAACTTTATTGCACTCTCTATATTTTGAGTCAAGTTACCCAATACTCTTAATACAAAACCATTTACTTCAAGTTCTGATAT
>JBJEJM010000048.1:0-1057 GCA_051878075.1 Clostridium sp.
TATGGTATTTTCACCTTTTACTAATGAAATTTTCTTTTTATAATCATCACCTGAGTTTACTTCACTTCCATTTATGGTTACAAGATATTCATCATCATCTGGTTCTGCTGTAACAACAATTTTACTTATATCTTCATCCAGATCCACATTATAAGAAGTTTTATCTTCATCAAATTTTATATCTGCTTCATCAAGTTCAAGATTTCTCAAATTTATCTTACTGTCATTACTGCTGTCTGATGAACTTCCCCTTGTTATATATAATGTGTATACTCTCTGATTATCATCCTTGTCAGTAACCTTTATCTTTATTTCATTTTTACCCTTATCTAAAGATACTGTTTTTTTATAATTATTATCATCATCTACAATAGAACCATCTATTCTTACTCTCGAATTATCATCTTCTGGTTTTGCTGTAATTTTTATTTCACTGACTGATGAATCTACTTTTATATCATAGGTTGTCCTTTGCTTTACAAATGTTATATCACCTTTACTTAAAGATATACTTTTTAAATATATGCTATCTTGTGAAGAATCATCATATTCGCTTCCCTGAGTTTTTTTAACATTTATCTTATACTCTTCTTCACATTTTGATACATCCTTATCTTTATCTTTTGCTTCTCTAAAATCTGATAATGAAGCATATGTTCTAACATAAATAGTTGTATTTCCTTTTCCTAAATATAATTTATCTCCAGGTTTATATGCTTTTGCATCATCATCATCACTAAGGAAAATTCTTATTATTCTGTCGCTGCCCTTCACTTCAGCATTAATTATTATGCCTTCGCTATCATCTGTTGACTTTACATAATATTCCTTTTCATCACTCAATTTAACTGTATCACCATTATATCCATCTTTTAAAGTTAACTTGTCCCCATCAAGTGATTTAATAACTAATGAAGTTAATTCTCCACTCTTTGCTATATAACTATCTGCATAAGCTGGCTTAGCTGTCATTTCTGAAAAAGTCTGTGGAATAACTGTCATAACTGCATTTAATGCTACAGTTAATGCTATAATTTTTTTAATACTTTTGTTCATA
>JBJEJM010000048.1:1157-4137 GCA_051878075.1 Clostridium sp.
CATCAAAATAATACCACTTTCCATCACTATCCTGCATCCATCCAGTCTTCATCACACCTTCTGAATCTAGATAATACCATAATCCCATAAGAAATTTCCATCCTGAGTGCCTTGAACCATCTTCATTAAAATAATACCATTTTCCATTATTACAGTACCATCCTGTTACCATAACTCCGTTTTCATTTAAAAAATATGACTTTCCTGAATTTACGTCATTATACCACTGATTCTTTAAAAGCTGGCCGTCAGAACCATAATATACCCATATTCCTAAATCATTTACCCATTGGTTTTTATATTTACCTGTATCTTTTACATTGTTGGATTTTTCATTATCAGTGTTAGTGTTATGATTGGTCTTATTTTCTTCATTTTCATCTTTATCCTGTTTCTTAGGTGGTTCAACCCCGTTATAAACATTTAAAGTATATTTCTTTACTTTATTTTCTTTGAGTGAATTTTCAACCCTTATTACAATTTTATTTTTACCATCCTTAAGAGTTACTGTTCCCTCATAATCATCATCTTCTTCTACATCTTCATCATCTATTGACACATAAGAATCATCTGTATCTACTGGTTTTGCTTTAATATCAAGATAGTTTACTGGATCTTTTATATATACATCGTATTTAGTTACTGTACTTGAAAAATCTATATTTCCTGCACTTAAAGTAATATTATCTAAATAAACATCATCATCATCAAGATCTTTACCTTGAGATTCGTCCCCTCTTATAACTTCAATTTCATATTCAGTTTTTAAATTATGATCTTTATCTTTAACTACTATTGGTATAATACTTTTTCCCTGTTTGACATCAACATCAACCTTATATTTTTTATCCTCTTTTGCCTCATCACCATCTACCCAGACAATATATCTTGAATCATTTGGTTTGGCCTTTACTTTAATCTGATCAACATCTTTATCTAACTTTAATTTATATGAAAATGTTTCTTTATCAAAATCTATATCATAATCATCTATTTTTAATTCACCCAATCTAGGATCATCATATCTAGATGCATTAGCTGTATCTAGTAAAATATTAAAACTTTTTGTAGGTCCTATCATTGCAATTGCATTTATAGCCATAGTTGCTGCAATTATCTTTTTTAAGTTTCTATTCATTTAAAAACCCCATTTCTAATTAAGTTATTTAATCCATGCTCCATCAGAACCTAATTTATATCCTGAAATAGTAGTATTAGAAGCCATTGAACCATCTGAATTTAGATAGTACCATTTTCCGCTTACTTCTACCCATCCAGTTTTCATAGCTCCATCACTTCCTAAATAGTACCACTTTCCAGCATTACTCAACCATCCTGTAGCCATTGCACCTTCATCATTTAAATAGTACCAGTTTCCGCCAAAACTAATCCATCCTGTTGCTATAGTTCCATCTTCCTGTACAAAGAACCATGTATTCTTAGCTAAATTACCATTCTTATCTAAATAATGCCACTTTCCATTTGAACTCTGCTGCCATTTTCCTGTTTCTGATGTCTGAACTGTTGCTGCTGATGTATTTGATGTTGTGGTATTAGCATTATTATTTGATGTTGAATTTCCTTGAGATACGTTTGTTTTGTTATTTGTTGTATTAGATGTAGTTGTGCTGGAACTTGTAGTTGTAGATGGAATATCAACTCCCCTGTAAATATTTAAAGTATAAGTTCTCTGCTTCTTTTCATCATCTTCACCATCAGTAAGCTTTATTTTTATTTCATTTTTACCTTCACTTAAAGTAAACACTTTTTTTATACTTTCTTCATTTTCATAAGTTTTATCATCAATCTTTACTTTATAGTAATCCTGATCTGGTTCAATAACAACTCTTGCTTCTTTAACCGATTTATCAACTTTGTAATCATAAACCTTTTTATCCTTTGATAAATTTATTTCTTCACCATTTACTGTCAAGTGCTCTAAATATATATCCTGTTCAATATCCTGGCCATTTTCATCTGTTCCTCTATAAACTGTTAATTTGTATGTCTTTTTTCTCGATTCATCTTTTTTATCTTCTATTACTATATCAAAAACATTTTCTCCAACAGAAAGTTTAAACTTATGTTCATAGCTATCATCTTCTGAAACACCTTCACCACCAATTGTAACTCTTACTCTTTTGTCACTTCCTTCTGGCTGTGCTGCTATTTTAATTTCCTTAACTGCTCTATTTAAATATACTTTATACGATAAAGTATCTTTTGAAAAAGAAATATCACCTTTGCTTAAAGATATATCTTCAAGATCCAGACTATCCTTATCTGCTGCATATGCTGGTATTATTCCTCCTTTATATGAATCAAATACTTTCATTTCTGACACTGATAAAACAGAGCATATTGCAAGAGTCATTGCAATTATTTTCTTTATATTCTTATCCATAAACATTTCCTCCTAAAATAATTCTAATAAAATAAATAACAACTAAAAAACACGCCTCAATTTTCAATAAAACACAAAAATGCAATTTGCATTCATCATTTTAAGATAAAAAATATGTCCCAGTAAAAAATACATTTCAAATTCTTTTATCTGGGACCTATTTATGTTATTTATAGTATTTTTTAATTAAATCATCTTTCCATCTGAAGCAAAACTATATGGAACGCCATCAACTAAAACGTGTCCTGTTACCATTGAACCATCACTGTTAAATAAATACCAGCTTGAATTATCATAAAGCCATCCTGTCTTCATTGATCCATCTTCATTTAAATAATACCATTTACCTGTTGAATCTTTATACCATCCTTTCTGCATAACTCCAGCAGCATTTAAATAGTACCATTTTCCTCCATCGCTTAACCAGCCTTTCTGCATTTGAGCATTATTGTTAAAGAAATACCACTTTCCTTCAATTTGAGCCCAGCCAGTTTTAGCATATCCATTTTCATCAAAATAATAGTCATATCCTGTTTTTATATCAAACCACCATTTATTTTTTAATGCTTGTCCTAT
>JBJEJM010000048.1:4237-6664 GCA_051878075.1 Clostridium sp.
TTAATTTCAACTAAATCATCATCATCATCTGGTTTTGCTCTTACAACAATTTCTTTAATATTTTCATCTATATTTACATCATAATTTGTTTTATTTTTTGAAAAATTTATTTTACCATCACTTAAATAAATTGATTTTAAATATGGGTATTCAATATCATTTTCTTCATCAGAATTTGCTCTTCCTTTATAGATATGAAGAGTATATGATTTAACTGAATCTCTTATTACATTTTTATCATCCCTTGCTTCATTATAATCATCTTCACTTCTGTAAGTTCTAAGATAAATCTTTGTATTTCCAGAATCTATTGGAATGAATCCTATTTCTGAAGGATCATATCCTTGTGCATCTTTTTCATTACTAGTAAATACTTTTACTACATAATCATTTCCTTCTACTTCCGCATCTATATCGATTCCTTCAGACCCTTTTAATTCAATATAATAGTCAGTATCACTTGTTAATTCTGTTTCCTTAGAAAAAGCAAGATTGCTGTATAATTGAACTTCCTTGCCTGTTCCTCTATATACAGAAAGTGATTTTAGTTGTCCTGCTGCAGCACTTTCATAAGTTGATGCACTAGCTTCAACAACACCTGCATTATCTGGTATTACAACTGAAAAAGCACTGATTACAAGCGCTGCTGCTACTATATGTTTTAAATTCTTATTCATTAGCGTCAATCCTCCTATAAATCAATAGTTATAAATTTATAATCTTTTTTTTAGTATACTATATTATTCTCATCATTTAATGAACTTTCTGTTAAATTGTAGGTTTTTTGTACTTGTTTTTGTAATTATACTATTTTTATATAATTTTTTTATTATTTGAATCTTAATTTTTCCTAAATTATTTATTTTTTATAGGATAAATCTACACAATAAACTTTTATAAATAATTAATTATCCTGCCTTATTAATCAAGAATAAGTTCTTTATTTGTGTACACACTATAATGTGAGATATAGATAATAAATAAGAATTTGAAAGGAGGAACTGCTGCAAAATTAAATATCACATTTTATTTCACTTTAAGTAGCAGCTGATTAATATGAATAAGAAAAATGAACCATATCTTCCCAAAGTAAGAAGTGATTATAAGAATCCATGCAATGATAATCCTATCGTTGTCAACAATATTGCTGATAGAGAATTTAATTACACTGATGACTTTATTGATGATATTAATTCTGATTCACAGGAATCAAAAAATTCTAAAAAAAATTAGTGCAGATTGAATAATATTTTTCTGAGTGGATAAAATAACAATGTACCCCATAATACTAGGGCGCTAAAATTTTTAATTTATGCCCACTATAAAAAAGTTTCCTATACCTTTATGATATAGGAAACTTTTCTTTATGAAGAATATTTCTATTTTGTAGTTATCTTTAGTAATTATATGTATATTACAGATTAAATAAATTAAGAATATTTAAATTCTTATATATTTATATATTTAATCTGTAAAAACAACTTATTCCTGTGAGTAAGCAATATCTGCCATGCTCCAATTATCTTCAGTAGAATACACTGATATTCCACCATTTGTACTCTCACTTGTTTCGTATATTGTTACTCCATTAGTAATTAAATTATTATAAGCTTCATTTTTCTTTATACTTTCTTTAGATCTATTTATAATACCTACTGAAGCATTTACATATTTAAGGAAATCACCTGTCGAAGAAGTATCATTACCATGATGAGGAACTTTTAATATGTCTACTTCTTTTCTATCTAAAAGATTATTAGTCCAGAAATCTTTCTCTGCTGTCCATTCTATATCCCCTGTAAATAAACATTGAAAATCACCATAATTTAAATATACAATGGCAGAATTATCATTTATACCCCAATACTTTCCTACATTATCTTGGGAACCTACTGGACCAAAATCCTTTCCTGATTGAACAAATTGTAATATCTTATTTGAATCAATATAGTCTCCTTTTTTAGGATCTATAAATTTTAATCCTGCATTCTTAGCTGCCTTAACCGCACTATTGTATACATCATAATCGTATTTTATCATATCAATATCTGCCTGAGTTACTTTATCACTTACTTTCAATCCAGAATGCCATTTCTCCATTGCTGCATTTTTAGGCATATATATCTTGCCAACTTTAAAATTCTCAAGAACTGCTTCAAGGCCTCCAATATGATCTGAATGTCCGTGAGTAATTACTACATAATCAATATACTTTTTATCTTTTTTAGTTTTTAAATCTTGTTCATTTAAAAAATCAACTAATTGTTCTCTAGTAGAAACATCTCCTGTATCAATTAATACTGTTTCACCACTTGGAAGCTTTATAAAGTGACAATCTGCATTACCAACATTCAAATATTTTACATATAAGTAATTATCATCAACATCTTTAGTTTCAATATGACGTCCATTCTTATCAAAAACTTC
>JBJEJM010000049.1:0-6655 GCA_051878075.1 Clostridium sp.
TTTCGTTACAAAAGACTTTGTCAGTCATCTTCTTTTAATCACTTTTCCTCTGTGTATAATACCACAGCTCTCATAAGTAATTCATAGTCAATATTATTAAAGTTCTCGTTTCGCCATTCTTTTCATATTTCTACTGGCAATACTGAGCACACTAAAAAAGAGTATGTAAGTTATCATAGTAACTTACATACTCTTTTTACCTTAATTATTTTATAAATACATATTAGTTCTTAAATGAATGAATAGGAGATGGAATTCTTCCGCCTCTGTTTGCAAAAGCTTCTGAAGATTTCTCATTAACCTTCATGACAGGAGCTCTTCCAAGAAGTCCTCCAAATTCAACCATATCTCCAACTTTACATCCTGGAGCTGGAATTATTCTTACTGCTGTTGTCTTATTATTGATTACCCCAATTGCTGCTTCATCAGCAATCATTCCTGAAATTGTTGAAGCTGGTGTATCTCCAGGAATAGCAATCATGTCAAGTCCAACTGAACATACACATGTCATCCCTTCAAGTTTTTCCATATTTAAAGATCCACTTACTACTGCATCAATCATTCCATGATCTTCAGAAACTGGTATGAAAGCTCCACTCAATCCTCCAACATGACTACATGCCATAACTCCGCCTTTTTTAACTGCATCATTAAGCATTGCAAGAGCTGCTATTGTTCCATGAGTACCAACTTGTTCTAATCCAATTTCCTCTAATATTTCTGCAACTGAATCTCCTACTGCTGGTGTAGGTGCTAATGATAAGTCTACTATTCCAAATGGAACATCTAATCTTCTAGATGCTTCTTTAGCAACCAATTCACCCATTCTTGTAACTTTAAATGCTGTCTGTTTAATAGTTTCAGCAACAACGTCAAAAGATTCTCCTCTTACTTTTTCAAGAGCTCTCTTTACAACCCCTGGTCCACTTACTCCAACATTTATAATTTTTTCAGCTTCACCAACTCCATGGAATGCTCCTGCCATAAATGGGTTATCTTCTACTGCATTTGCAAAAATAACAAGCTTTGCACATCCAAAACCATGGGTATCTTTAGTAAGTTCAGCTGTCTTTTTAACAATATGTCCCAAATCTCTTACTGCATTCATGTTTATTCCAGTCTTTGAAGATCCTACATTTACGGATGAACATACTAATTTTGTAGTTGCAAGAGCTTCTGGAATTGAACTTATTAATATTTTATCACCTTTTGTGCACCCTTTATGTACTAATGCAGAAAACCCGCCTAAGAAATCAATTCCAAGTGTTTCAGCTGCTTTATCTAATGTTTGTGCAAATTTAACATAACTTGTCTCATTTGTTGCTCCACAGATAATAGACATAGGTGTTACTGATACTCTTTTATTTACTATAGGAATGCCAAATTCAGATTCAATTTTTCTTCCTACTTCAACTAAATGTTCTGCTGACTTTGTAATCTTATCATATATTTTAATTCTTGCCTTATCTCCATCTGGATCTATACAGTCAAGCAAAGAAATCCCCATTGTAATAGTTCTTACATCAAGTTTTTCTTCTTCAATCATCTTTATTGTCTCAAGTATATTATTGCTGTTCATATATGCCCCTCCTGATTATAGTGAATGCATTGATTTAAAGATTTCTTCTCTTTGAATCTTTATATCAACACCAAGCTTCTTTCCTTCTTCACTTAATGCTTCCCTAACTTCTTCAAAGTTTCCTTTCATATTTGTACAGTCAAGCATCATCATCATTGTAAAGAAATCCTGCATTATAGTCTGATTAACATCTAAAATATTGATATTGAATTCTAACATTTTAGCACTTACTCCTGCTATAATCCCAACTTTATCCTGCCCAATTACTGTTAATATTGCTTTCATGCTTATCTACTCCATTCATGTTTGTATTTATATAATATTCTGTTTAAGTTATCTTAAACCTGAATACATGGCTTTTAACAGACATTAAATAATAATATCTTAACATAATATAATATTTATAATATAATTTATATCTTCTTTTGTCAATTTTTAATAATTATTCCTATTATATCATATTATTGTGTAATTAATCTATTTAATATAAATTATAGTGCTCCTGATGATAAGACTGAATTCACAGCATCTTGTTAAATCCAAATCCATATAATCATTTATTATGTAATTAAATTTTCCCCCAAATATACTGACTATATATTTAATAATCATACAATTTACTACTAATTTATAAATTAATAACATTATATCACAAATTAATTCTTATACATTAAAATAAGACGAAGAAATCTTCGTCTTATATAAGAAAATTATTTTAACTACTTTTTTCAAATTGAGAATTATACAAGTTAGTATAAAATCCATTCATAGCCATAAGTTCTTCATGATTTCCCTGTTCTATAATATCTCCATCCTTAAGAACAAGTATAATATCTGCATTTCTTATTGTAGAAAGTCTATGAGCTATTATAAAACTTGTTCTTCCTTTCATTAGATTATCCATAGCCTTCTGTATTTTTAGTTCTGTTCTTGTATCTACTGAACTTGTTGCTTCATCAAGAATAAGTATTTTAGGATCTTTAAGTATGGCACGTGCTATTGTAAGAAGCTGCTTCTGTCCTTGAGATACATTGCTGACTTCTTCATTTAAAACCATATCATATCCTTCATTAAATGTCTCTATGAATTCATCAGCATCTGCACTTTCTGCAGCTTCATAAACCTGTTCATCTGAAGCCTGAAGATTTCCATATCTTATATTTTCTTTAATTGTTCCATTAAAAAGCCAAGTGTCTTGAAGAACCATTCCAAAAAGTTTACGGAGATCTCTTCTATTAAAGTTATATATACTCTTTCCATCAATTAATATATCGCCTTTATTTATATCATAAAATCTCATTAAAAGCTTTATAATTGTAGTCTTTCCTGCACCAGTAGGACCTACGATTGCGATCTTTTTGCCTTGTTCTACCTTAAGGCTGAAATCTTTTATTATAATTTTATCACTATAATATCCAAATTTAACATTCTTAAATTCTACATTTCCTTCAATGTCATCAATACTTTCAGGATTATTTACAAACTGTTCTTCTTCCTTTTCTTCCAAAAACTCAAATATTCTTTCTGCTGATGCTGCTATTGACTGAAGCATATTTGATATCTGTGCAATCTGAGAAAGCGGCTGAGTAAAGCTTCTTGTATATTGAATAAATGATTGTATATCTCCGACATTTATTTTATTTTTTATAGCAAAAAAACCTCCAAGTATTGCAACTGCCACATAACCTATATTACTTATAAACATCATTATTGGCTGCATAAGCCCTGACAAAAATTGTGACTTCCATGCACTTTTATACAATATTTCATTATTACTATTAAACTTTTCTATTGCATCTTCCTCACCATTAAATACTTTTACAATATTATGTCCTCCATAAACCTCTTCAACCTGACCATTAACATGACCTAAATAATCCTGCTGCTCTTTAAAATATTTTTGTGATTTTTTAGCAATAAATGTTATGAATAATAATGAAATTGGTACTATCAAAACTATAACACATGTCATTACAGGATTTATTGTAAGCATCATATATATAATTCCAATAATAGTTGCAACTGAAGTTATGATCTGAGTCATGCTTTGATTTAAGCTCTGATTTAAAGTATCTATATCATTTGTAATTCTCGATAAAACTTCACCATGGGTTCTTCTATCAAAATAATCCATAGGCATTCTATTTATTTTTTCTACCATCTCTTTTCGTAATCTGTATGTAAGCTTTTGTGAAACTCCTGTCATTATAAATCCCTGAATAAATGAAAATATTGTACTTATAAAATATATTCCTAGCAATGTTATGAGAATTCTTCCTATTTTTGTGAAATCTATTCCTGTTCCACCTGACAATTTGCTTAAAATACCATTAAATATTTCTGTAGTTGCATTTCCAAGAATCTTAGGTCCCACAATTGAGAAAACAGTACTTCCTATTGCAAATATCACCACAAAACCGATCGATAGCTTATATTCAAATAAATATTTAAAAAGCTTTCTCATGCTTCCCTTAAAATTCTTTGCTTTAACTTTTTCACCTCTCATACCACCCATTGGCCCCATACCTGCCATTGGTGGTCTCATCTTCCTTTTCTCATTGCTCATTTGCAAGTTCCTCCTTTGATAATTGTGATAATGCAATCTGCCTGTATGTATCACAATTTTTCATAAGTTCTTTATGAGTTCCACGTCCAACAATCTTGCCTTTATCTAAAACAAGTATTTCATATGCATCAAGTACAGTGGTTATTCTCTGTGCAACCAGTATCTTTGTAGTATTTTTTGTTTCTTCCCTTAATGCTTTTCTTACAGCAACATCAGTTTTATAATCAAGTGCTGAAAAACTATCATCAAAAACAAGAATTTCAGGATTCTTTATAACTGCCCTTGCTATTGATATTCTCTGTTTCTGACCTCCAGATACATTAGTTCCTCCCTGAGATATTTCTGTATCATAAGCTTCATTTTTACTTTCAATAAACTGTGATGCCTGAGCGATTTTCGCTGCCTTTCTCATTTCACTATCCTTAGCATTTTTCTTTCCATATTTTATGTTGGATTTTATTGTTCCCGAAAAAAGCATTCCCTTTTGTGGAACAAAACCTATCTTTTCTCTTAAATCATGCTGTTTCATATTTCTTATATCAACACCATCGACCAAGATTTTTCCTGATGTAACATCAAAAAATCTTGGAAGGAGATTAACAAGAGTTGATTTACCACTTCCTGTACTTCCTATTATAGCTGTAACTTTACCTGGTTTTGCTGTAAAAGATATGTCACTTAAAACTTCCTCTCCATCTGGATATTTAAAATATACGTTTTGATATTCAACATATCCTTTTCTGCTCATATTTATATTCTGTGATGAACTTGGATCACTTATTACGGGTTCTGTATTCAATACTTCTTCAATACGTTTTGCAGAAACAAGCGCTCTTGGAAGTATCATCGAAACCATTGAAATCATTAAAAATGACATTACTATCTGCATTGTGTACTGTATAAATGCCATAAGATCTCCAACCTGCATATTGCCTTCATTAATCTGGCTTGCACCAACCCATACAATAAGTATTGAAACTGCATTCATTATAAACATCATTGCTGGCATCATACCTGTCATAATCCTGCTTACAAAAAGATTTATAATTGTAAGTTCCTTATTTGCATTATCAAATCTCTTTTCTTCATGTTTTTCTGTTGTAAATGCCCTTATTACAGAAAGCCCTGTAAGTATTTCTCTTGCTATCTGATTAACTTTATCTATTAAAACCTGAATCCTTTTAAATCTTGGCATTGCTAATCCAAATAAAATGCTTATTACTATAAGTATTGTTCCTACAGCAACTGCTATTATCCATGTCATGGATTTGTTTGTCCCAAGCACCTTTATTATTCCACCACATCCTAATATGGGTGCATAGAAAATCATTCTCAGCATCATTACAACAAAAGTCTGAATCTGAACAATATCATTAGTAGTTCTTGTTATAAGTGATGCAGTTGAGAATTTATCAAATTCATTATTAGAAAAACTTATAACCTTTTTAAATACATCTTTTCTTAAATTTCTAGCAAGGCCTGCTGCTACTCTTGATGCAAAAAAAGAAACAAGTACTATTGCAGCCCCGCCAACTAGTGCGACTTCAATCATCTTTATCCCTGCTCTGAATATATAGCTTATCTGTTCTTTATCAACATCTATTCCTACTGCTTTATATTCTTTTTTGACATAAGAAATACCAGCCTGTGATAATAACATTTCAGGAACATCTTCTAATTTATTATTAATATTATTCACTATATTATTTCGTTCACTTTGAGGAAGCATCCCAAGAAGCTGAAATATATCAGCATTATCTCCTACCATTCCTTCAGGCATTGCTTTTACAATTCTCCCCTGAAAACTTCCAGCCATTTCTTTATTGTTTTCAAGACTTTCCGCCACAATTATAGGCTTTGAAAAAATGTCATTAAGGTTTTCTGAAGTTTCTTTATCTACTGAATTTTTTTTATATAATGCAGTATTTTTTAGTTCCGGATATGATTTCACATACTTGTCATACTCAATTTCAGGAAGGTTCTCTTTAGCAAGAAGTGTGTAGTTATCCTTTACAGTATTCTTGTCGTCTTCATCCATAAAAAGCATCAATTTATTTAATTCACTTTCTCGTATAACCTTTGGTGCAATCTCTTTTATACCACTCTGCTGAATACCTACATCCACAATATCAGAAGTATATTGAGGAAGTGATAAATCACTAAATGCCTGTATGATGAGCAGTGCAATAATAACTAGAATTATACCTGTGAACTCCTTTAAATTTTTTATTATTGTAGCCAATATTATTACTTCCTTTCTTATATAAGTAAAATTATGTAAGTAATTTGTTTCAATATATTCTTATGCTTTCCTTAAACACTTAAATTAATTCAGGATTTTATTTTCCAAAAATAAAATCCTGTTATAAATTATGCTTATTTGAATTAACATTGGTAAAATACTAAAAAAATAAGAGATAAAAATGCATAAGTACATTTTTATCTCTTATTTTTACTTCTTTATATTATTAATAATATAGTAGACATTGTCCCAGGCAAATGTGTAATCT
>JBJEJM010000050.1:0-1508 GCA_051878075.1 Clostridium sp.
TCCTTTATTCTTAATGATAATTTTCTGTTATTATATATTTCTTTCGTTATTTCTTCTGAAAATTCCATATCTTTTCTAAACTGATTTTCTCCATCAATTGCAATTCTGTCATCATATATAAATGCATTAACTTCAAAATTCAATTTAAAGCTTCTAATATCCATATTAGCTGTTCCTATGCTCATAACTCCGCTATCTGAAACTATTGTCTTAGCATGAATGAATCCATTGTTATAGCTATATATTCTTACTCCAGCCTCCAATAATTCACCAATATACGAACTTGCTGCCCATTTCATGAAAAAGTGATCAGCTTTTCCTGGAATAATTATTCTCACATCAACCCCAGACAATGCAGAAATTCTAAGTGCTTCTAAAACCGGTTCATCAGGCACAAAATATGGTGTTTCAAGATATACATTTTTTTTAGCATTATTTATTATCTTTAAATATGCATTTTTTATATATTCTTCTTTATGATCAGGTCCACTGGTAACAATCTGCATACATACATCACCACTATCGTTTTTATCTTCATGCACATACTTATCATAATCAGTAATTTTTTCTCCTGAAGCATAGCACCAGTCTAATAAAAACCTTTCATTTAGGTCATTTACTGCATCACCATTTATTCTTATATGGGTATCTCTCCAAAATCCAAACTCTGGATCACGATTAATATATTCTTTCCCAACATTAAATCCACCCACATATCCATAAACACCATCTATAACAACAATCTTTCTATGATTTCTATAATTAATTCGGGTATTCACATGAGGAAGAATTCCTGGAAAAAATAATGAAAACTTTCCTCCAGCCTCTATATAATGCTTTAAAGTCCTCTTAGTAAGGGTTCTAGAACCCATTGCATCTACAAGAAGCCTTACTTCAAGACCCTCTTTCGCCTTCTTAGTAAGCTCATCTATTATTTTCTTACCCAATAAGTCTTTTCTGAAAATATAATATTCAACATGTATGTAATTCTTAGCATTTTTAATATCTTCAAGTAACTGGTTAAATTTATCTTCACCGTTGGTATATACATTTACAGTATTATTTATCGTATACTTAGCACCTGAGTTATTAAAGTTCATCTTTTGCAGATCACTAAATTTATCTCCTCCATTATGCTCAAGAAGAAGTATTTTCTCTTCATTAATGAGTGATTTCCTCTTTTTTTCATCATAAACAATCTTGTCTTTAAAAATCTTTTGTCTGCTTAAATTTTGACCAAACATTAAATAAACAATAAACCCTACTCCAGGTAAAACTAATAAAATTAAAAGCCATGCCCATGTAGTTGTAGGGTCTTTTCTCTCTATAAATATTAAAAAGAATGAAAAAATTATATTCAATACTACAATACCTATACCTATTCCATAAATAAAATCCATACTTCCATCCTTCCCCCTAATTTTTAAATTAGAACTTAATAATTATATGTTCATACTATATCACATTATTACTGATATATCATACTACTATCAGTTCATTTTCAATTA
>JBJEJM010000050.1:1608-6612 GCA_051878075.1 Clostridium sp.
AATTATATTCTATTAAGTTCTCTTGTTACAAATCTACTATACCACAACATTCGTTAAACTCAATTTATAATACTCTATTCTTGATTTTTAAGTAATTTTAATATATAATATTTCTAAAATTGTATATTAAGCTATGAATAGAAGTAGTAATAATAAATATATCTTTAGAGAGTTATTGTATGGTGAAAAATAATGTTATATTATTATGAACTTGTCTAGGAGCTTGCCTGTTTAGAAGCAGGTACGGTTAACCCGTTATAGTATTTAAGTGAGAAGACTTTTAGTCTTCTAAAAAGAGTGGTACCACGGAAATAATGCTTTCGTCTCTTCAATGAGATGAAAGCTTTTTTATTTTTAAATTTATATAAAACTGGAGGTAAAAAATGTCAAAATATAGTACTAAAATCGATGAAAAATGGCAAAAAATTTGGGAAGAAAATGAAACTTACAAATTCAATCCTGAAAATCTAGATAAGAAACTTTACACATTAGAAATGTTCTCTTATCCATCAGGTGCACAATTACATGCTGGACACTGGTTCAACTATGGTCCAACAGATTCATGGGCAAGATTTAAGAGAATGCAGGGATACAATGTATTTCAACCAATGGGTTTTGATGCATTTGGTCTTCCAGCAGAAAACTACGCAATAAAAACTGGTATTCATCCACATGATTCTACATTAAAAAATATTGAAACTATGGAAAAACAATTAAAATCTATGGGTGCTATGTTCAATTGGGAAAATGAAGTTGTTACTTGTCTTCCTGAATACTACAAATGGACTCAATGGCTATTCTTAAAATTATATGAAAAAGGTTTAGCATACAGAAAGAAAGCTCCTGTTAACTGGTGTCCTTCTTGTAACACTGTTCTAGCTAATGAACAAGTAGTTGATGGTGAATGTGAAAGATGTGGATCAACAGTTACTAAAAAGGATCTTACTCAATGGTTCTTTAAAATAACTGATTATGCTGATGAATTACTTGATATGATTGATGATTTAGACTGGCCAGAAAAGACTAAAGCAATGCAGAAACACTGGATTGGAAGATCTTATGGTGCACAGGTTACATTCAAAGTTAAAGATTCAGATTTACAATTTGATGTATTCACTACAAGAGTTGATACATTAAATGGTGTAACTTATGTTGTTTTAGCTCCTGAAAATAAATTAGTTGATCAACTTACAACTCCTGAAAATAAAGAGGCTGTTGAAAAATATAAAGAAGAAGCTGCTAAGCAATCTGATATTGAAAGACAATCTTCTTCTAAAGAAAAGACTGGTGTATTCACTGGATCATACGCTATAAATCCTATCAATGGTAAAGTAGTTCCTATCTGGACTGCAGATTATGTATTGGCTACATATGGTACAGGATGTGTTATGGCTGTTCCTGCACATGATGAAAGAGACTATGCTTTTGCATCAAAATTCAATTTACCAATTGAAAGAGTTATAACTGATAAAGTTGGCAACGAACCAGAACTGCCATTCTGTGAACATGGAATTCTTGTTAACTCAGGAAAATTTGATGGATTAACAACTGATGAAGCTAAAAAAGCAATTGTTGAAGAATTAGAAAAAGATAAATTAGGTTCTATGAAGGTTAATTTCAGATTAAGAGACTGGCTTGTATCTAGACAAAGATATTGGGGAGCTCCAATTCCAATAATCTACTGTGATGATTGTGGTATAGTTCCAGTACCTGAAAAAGATCTTCCAGTAAAACTTCCATACAATGTTGAGTTCACTCCAGATGGTAAGTCACCACTTGCTAAATGTGAAGAATTCGTAAACACAACTTGTCCTTGCTGTGGAAAACCTGCTAAGAGAGAAGTTGATACATTAGATACTTTCGTATGTTCTTCTTGGTATTATTTAAGATATCCAGATAACAAAAATGCAGATGCACCATTTGATCCAGAATTAATCAACAAAATTCTTCCAGTTGATAAGTATGTTGGTGGACCTGAACATGCATGTATGCACTTATTATATGCAAGATTCATAACTAAAGCTTTAAGAGATATGGGATACTTAAAATTTGATGAACCATTCAAGAGCTTAACTCACCAAGGATTAATCTTAGGACCAGACGGACTTAAAATGAGTAAGTCTAAAGGAAATACTATTTCTCCTGATGATTATATTAAAGAATATGGTGCTGATGTATTCAGAATGTACTTAATGTTCGGATTTGCTTACACTGAAGGTGGAGCTTGGAGCGATGACGGAATTAAATCTGTTTCTAAATTTGTAGAAAGAATCGAAAGAATATTAGAATCATGCAGAGAAATCATAAACTCTTCTGAAAATACTAAGACTACTATAGATAGTGCTGAAAAAGAATTAAACTTCTGGAAACATACTGCAATCAAGGGTGTAACTGAAGATACAGATAAGATGCAGTTCAATACAGCAATTGCAAGACTTATGGAACTTACAAATGCTCTTAACAAATATCTTCAAGAATCAATTAAGAATCCAGTATTCTTAAAAGAAACTATAACTGATTTCATTAAGTTATTAGCACCATTTGCACCACACTTTGCTGAAGAACAATGGAGCCTTTTAGGAAATAATACAACTGTATTTAATGAAAGATTACCTGAATTCGATCCTTCTGCATTAATTAAAGATGAAGTTGAAATAGCAATTCAAATTAACGGTAAAATTAAAGCTAAGATTATGATACCTTCAAACTTAGATGAAGAAGGAATCAAAGCTGCTGCTCTTGAAAATGAAGCTATTAAAGAAAATACTGCTGGAAAAAATATCGTTAAAGTAATTGTTATAAAAGGCAGACTTGTTAATATAGTTATTAAATAATTTTTCTTAAATTTAAGCTAAACTAATATTTAAAAATTATAAAGAGAATGCTGCATAAATCAGTATTCTCTTTATAATTTATTTCTTTAAGTTTTTCTAAGAATTTAACAAATTGTTCTAAGTAACTACTATATTCCTCATCATAAAGGAATTCATAATCCTCTGAAGCATGTCTTCTACTAAAATAAAAATCATTATTCCCAATAGATGGTTTAGACTTAAAATACATTCACTCCAGACTCATACTCATTTGCATGTATTTTTGTTTTATCTATTACATATCAGAATTTAATATTTCCTTAAACTCATGGAGTATTCTTGTTACTTTTTTTTCACTTAATGGTTTATACCTATCTATATATCCTGATCCCTGTAATTTAGTATATAGACTTTTACACATGGCCACCCAGTTTTCAGGTATATATACCCATAATATATCTTCATATCTACAACTTAACATGAAATGCTCTAATCCCCAGAAGCAATATTCATCAATGTCATGTATTTTGTTAAATCTCTTATAATCTTTAACCACCTTTAAAGTTAAGGAATATCCATATATATCTACATAAAAAAAGTCAAATCTTTCTCTATCTGCTTTAAAAGCATCTCCATGAATTATTTTAATTTTGTCATTATCTCCAAAGTTATTTTTATATATTTCTATAACATCTTCACTTACTTCATATACAATAACTTCATCGACAATATCCTTCTTAGCTATTTCCTGAGCAACATACCCAAGTCCCAATCCAACTATACCAACTCTTCCACGAGCATAACTGATAGCTTCATAAGAACTCTCTATCTCTTTTGGATCAATCTTCATGATACACTTATCATCTCTTATAAGCTGAACTATATCTATATCATAATCTTCTATATTTTTATACATATATCCTTGTAGTTCTTTTTTATCAAATCTTCTTCTATTTATTTTAAATTCGCCCTTTATTTCATCTTTTATAACATTATTATATTCTTCTATAGTCTTCAGAATATATTCTTTATTATATGGTTTCATACAAAAATCCTTTCTTAAAGTAATTGTTTATATTTATCATACTTGTTTCTCATACTTGTATTCTTAATAACAAATTATATCATATATACATCTATATGTATTACCTTTTTTGTCATATACAAGTATTAATATACTTTATAATAATCTTTTTATTTTACGATTTATATGCTATACTAAATTTACAATGACTACAATTTGTCATTAACTTTATTTAAAAGTAGGTGTTAATTATGAAAAACATTACTATAAGTGAAGAAGCTTATAGCGAATTTAAAGCTTTTTTAGAAGAAAATAACATAACTGACTTTAATATTAGAATAAATTTTGCTGGTTTTGCTTGTAGCGGACCAATATTTAATATCTCAATTTCTCAACCAACTGATGCTGATGAAGTTGAAAAAATACATGATATTTCATTTATATACGAAAAAACATTAATAGATCAATTTGGTGGATTTATAATTCTTTCATCTGAAGAAAATGAAGGAAACGGTTTAAGCTTAAAACCAGTAATTCAGCCTGAAGGCGGATGCGGTGGTTCTTGCAGTGGATGCCACTAATCAACAATAAATTTTAACAGTTATGGTCATACATAAATAAATTATTTTTATTTATGTATGATTTTCTTTTATAGCTTTACTTTTTTAAAATTTTTCATATTAAAATCTAGCTTTCAAAATCTACTGTAAGCTGATTGTCTATCTCTATATTCCATTCAACATTAACATAATCATTACTTATTTTATTAATTTCATCAAGCATATCAATCCAATAATATTTTTTTACTTTACTATTGTTACTATATTTTTTATACTTATTATTACTGCATGAATTTAAATAATCATATAATCTTATAGACATCTCTGCCATATCTTCAAAACATTCTAAATCCTTATCTTCTAAGGTTAGTTTATCTTGTTCATTCTTCATTTGTTTATTCAACGTCGATAACATATATTCTTTTATCTTTTCATAGATATCATTCTCAATTATATTCTTAGATTCCAAACTTCTTACAAAGACTGATAACGAATCATTTACATAATCAGCATATTGCTGCCATAAACCTATCATATTATATGCTATAACATCATAATACTTATATAGTTTTAATATTTCTTCATTTCTTATGCTTCCATTATCTAA
>JBJEJM010000051.1:0-4883 GCA_051878075.1 Clostridium sp.
AGCAATTTTAAGAAATCTTCCCTATCTTCATAAGTACCTAATGATGTCATTATCCTGCCAAAAACTTCTTCTTCAAATTTAATATGTTCTTCTTGTATTCTCTTGCCTTTTTCAGTAAGTTCTAATTTATAAGAACGTCTATCTCGACTGCTAATTGCTCTGACAACAAAATTACGCTTTTCTAATTTATCTATTATGCTGGTAAGTGTACTTTTAGGAATTTTTAACACTTCAATAATATCCTTTATAATAACCTCTTCTTTCTCAGAAATAATTCTGATTATAGCTAATTCATTTTTACTAAGCCCATGTATATTTGAATACTTTTTTTCTATATCTTCATAATTTGATGATTGTAATATGCTGTGCCATAATATATTTAATTCATTTACCTGCCTTTTGTACTCTTTATCCATATTGTCACTCCAAATTTATTTCTATATATTCTTGTTTCATCTATATTCTTATTTTAGCATTAACAGCAAAACTCTTACAATTAATCATTTTAAATTTAAATGGCTCAAAACCACACTTTATTAAAAGAGCCTCAATTTCTTTTTGAGAATATATTTTATAATCACCTTTATTAGATAACTTACAAAATATATTTAATATTAATCTAATAATTAATGGTGCTGTTGGATCTCCAATAATTAATGTTCCATTATCTTTTAATACCCTTTTCATTTCTGATAAGACTTTTTCTGGATTTGGATAGTGATGAAATGATGCATTACATACAATTACATCAAAATAGTTATCATCCCAAGGCATATATTCTGAGTCTCCAACTTTTAACTCAACTTTATTTCCAAGATTTTTCTTAGCTATTTCTATCATCTTTTCAGAAATGTCTAACCCATATAAACTTAAATCTTTATTTGGTACAAGTCTCATTAACACATTGCCAGTGCCACATCCAACATCTAATATCTTTTTAGGATTTTCATTCATTATCCTGCGCATGATTTCACTATACATTGAAGATACAAATCTTCCATCACCACGTTCATCATAGAATTCAGCTTGATTATCAAAATTTATTTTAGAATTTTTTTAAAATTACTTTTATTGATTTCCATATATAATCCTCCCGAAATAATAATTCTATATGCATATAGTCCTATATTAGTATAATTCTAAATTCGTACTATATTTATATATTAATACCATTTTAAGGAAATTGCAATTATATTATTATAAATATTTATAATACAGATAATTAAAATTTATTTATTTTAATATATATTTAAATATTTTTACCCTTGCGAACGGTAAATAAAGATATTTGATACTATTAAATCATCAAAATTCTATTTACCATTTTAATTTTAAACGAAGCGTTATATATGTAAATATTAAGATAACTATAACATTTAAAACTCTTTTTAATCCATTATGAAAAATTTAATATTACGATATTATTCTACATTTATAATAAATTGTTTTACATATTAATTTAATTAAGTTATAATATATTAGCAAAATGTTCTTGTGCTTCATAATTATATTTTAAATATGCCATGGGTATTTTTGCATTTTAATGGATTGATTCAATTATTTTAAGGGTATAACTAGTTATAACAAAAACATGAGATTTTAGGAGAGAACAAATGAAAAAAATATCAACGATATTAATTACCACTATCATTAGTCTTGTAGTTATGTCTACTGTGCTAATGAGTGCTTGTAGTATCTTTATATTGCACAAGCAAGTTTATTCTGATACTTATAAGTATTTAGAAACTTATGCTCAAAAAACTGCAAATGATATAAATACTGATTTTTCTACTTATGAAGCAGTTGCTGCTACTATGGCACAACAACTTCGCAGTATTTATGACCCTGAAAAGCTTACAGACAGAGAATATAATCTGGCACTAAAAGACAGTCTGGGTTCATTTGTTTTATCAGTTAATGAACAATACAGCGAACTTCTTAGTGTACTAATTGCATTAAATACAAATTACACTAATGATGTATATATTGCATGGAGCAGTGGCGGAGAGCTTTGTGGCTATGCTTCTGCTGAAAATGAAGCAAGTACTCAAAGAATGGTTACAGATTTAAATGATACTGTTGCAGATGGAATTGCTAAATGGAGTGAACCTTATTATGATGATGTTATTAATGTAACATGTATGACTTATCTTGTACCAGTTATAATTGATGGAATACAGGTTGGTATAGCTGGAATTGATATTAATTATGACGAATTTACAAAACCTATAAAAGATGAAGTTATTTATGAGACAGGCTCAGCATTCCTTATTGATAAGAATAAGTCATTTATTGTACATAATACCTACACTTACGATCAAACTTTAGCAGATGTAGGATATAATGAATTAGCACATCTAATTGATAATGGTACTGAATCTATTGTAGAAGCAGCTGTTGATGGTACAGAATATTATATGAGCTACGGTTCATTGACCAATGGATATGATTTATGCATTGAAGTTCCTGTAAATGAAGTAAACAAAGTAGTACGTAAGACTGTATATACAATGATGGGATCATTTTCAGTAGTTGGACTAGCTATCATTATAATTGCAAGTATTTTAGCTTATTTTATAAGCAAAAATATTACAACTCCTATAAGCAGTGTTTCTAAAGACTTACAGCTTATGAGTAATAATGACTGGAGTGGAAAATCACACGAAAAATTCAAAAAATCAAAAACAGAAATAGGAAGTCTTGCAAATTCACTTGACTCTCTTCAGGTTTCAATGAAAGAAACTATTGGTACTGTCTCTGAATGTAACAATGACATAACTGAAAGTATTTCTGGATTAGATAAAGCTGTAAATACATTAAGCAGCAAGGTTGCTGATATAAACTCTATATCTACAAAACTTTCAGATAGAATGAAAGAAACATCTGTCACTGCTGATTCACTTAACAAAGTAGCAAATACTATGATGGATCAGGTGGATATATTAAGACAAAGAAATGAAGATGGTCTTAAAACTGTCTCTGATATAAAAAATAAAGCTGAAATAATATATACTGATGCTGAAAAACAGTCATCAATCATGAAAGATATGACTATGAATGTAGAACAAAAGCTTAGAGATACAATTGATAACTCTAAGAAAGTGACTCAGATAAATGAATTAATAAAAGCAATTTTAGATATATCAGAACAGACCAATCTGCTGGCTCTTAATGCTTCCATAGAAGCTGCACGTGCTGGAGAATCAGGAAAAGGCTTTGCTATTGTAGCAACTGAAATAGGACAGCTTGCATCAGATTCAAAAGAAACGGCTGAAAGAATTCAGACTATAACTTCAGGTGTTGTAGATTCTGTTGAGAAATTATGCGATACATCCAATGAAGCATTAGAATTTATAGATGTTCACTTAAAAGAAGCTTATGGAAAGCTTATGGAAACAAGCAAACAATATAATTCAGATACTATAAATATTAGTGAAGTTTTTGATCAAATACTTAAACTTTCTGAAACTATTTCATCTGAAATTAACAACATAACTACATCATCAAATGAACTTAAATTCGTTACTGACAAGGTTACAGAAGGAACTTCTCAAGTTGTAATTAATATAGAAGAAATATCGAATACAACTGAAAATGTTAAAAATGAAACTAACAACCTTTCATCTGTAGCTGATAATCTTTCAGAAAAAATAAACAAATTCCACATATAAATATATTCTATTATAGAAGCAGTAAATCTAAAGCTATAATATGTGCTTTAGATTTACTGTTTCTTACTGTTTTTCATAAGCATAAACAGCATAATGCTTCTAATAACATTAATTTAGAAACATTCACATTTTTACAAAATAAGTTTGTATAATATGGTTTTCTAATGCCCTTTATGCTTTTCCTTTCTTTTGTTCTTTTTCATTTCATATAAGCGCTTTTCTTCAAGCTCTCTTTCCTCTTTTGTTTTCTTTTTACGTTCTATTTTGTTTTCTTCATGCTGGGCCTTTAAAACATTCTGGGCTTTTGTCCCTATACCTTTATTCTGGACTTCTTTTCTAATCATTCTCTGCACTCTCTTAGGATTTTCTTTCTTGACTTTTTTTACAGATTTATATTCATCTTCATCAATTTTAATCAATTTAAATCTTAATCTTTTATAATTTTTAAGTACAAAGTCATATACCTCTACGTCCTTTGGCTCAGCTCCAAATGTTACTTTGCATACTTCATATTCTTTTCCCTGGTTTTTTTCAAATACTCCTATCCAGAATGGATTGTCAAAAAGAATAGTAAGTTTTATTGCATTCATCATAGTTTTTTCCTCCTGATAATAAAAAATACCAGAGAACGGACAACCCCAGGAGGGCAGGTTACTTCTATTATACAATAGGTTCTGACTACCAACAGAACAGTGTTTTTATCTCCTACCATTATTATATCCATATTGATTTTTAATTACAATAATCCTAATTTTACAAGCTTCGGGATACTTTTTAAATATTCTTGTAATATATAGTAGAATTTTTTTAATTTCAACATATCTATAATAATGATAATAATAATTCTACACCAGAAGGAGGTTATTAAATGGCTAATTTCTATAATAATATTAATAATAATGATCGTAATGATGACCGAAATGTCCGTTTAGTTAATATAGAAGATACAGGAGTCACTCAAGCTAGAAATGGAGTACGGTATGCTGCTACCATAAAGAACCCTGACTGTAAGGGCAATAATTCTTACTTTATACTTTTTAATCCATTGCATTCTAGAAAAAATATATTTATTGACAGGGTTGTTCATGCAAATACTTCAAATTCACCAGTAGTTACAAATGCATATTGCAACTGTTGTGATACTCTTCCATGCAATGCATCACGTACAAATAATATATCAAACACTAATACTGGATTCTGTGATGATCCATC
>JBJEJM010000051.1:4983-6597 GCA_051878075.1 Clostridium sp.
ATATTTACGTGTTATAGTTTGATGCTAAATGCAGCTTACATTTTTTGATATATGGATCTGAATAAAATGCATATATAAGCTGTAAACACATAAAACACCATATTACTGGCTCACATATTATTACTCCAAAGTAATGAAGATATGGTATAAATATTATTACAAATATAATCTTTCCCACAAGCTCAATTATACTTGAAACAAGAGGAACAACTTTTTTTCCTATTCCCTGAAGTGAATTTCTTAAATTTAAGAGTACTCCAAGTACACAGTAAAATGGTGCATTAATAATAAGATACTTTGCTCCATTTTCTATTACTACTGCTTCATTTGAACCTGAAAGTATTTTTATAAGTGATTCTGCTGCAAATAAAAGTATTAGTGAAATAATAATTGTCCATATAAGAGCAATAATATTTCCATACCTTACTCCCTTTCTTATTCTTTCTCCCTGGTCTGCTCCCTTATTCTGAGATACAAATGTTGAAAGAGATACTGAAATAGTTGCAATAGGCATTGTACATAAACTTGACAGCTTTCTTGCTGCTGTATGTCCTGCTATTATTAAATATCCTAAACTGTTTATTGAAGTCTGAAGGATTACTGTTCCCATTGAAACTATTGAAAGCATGAACCCCATTGAAAATCCCTGTCCTAATAACTCACTATAAAGCTCTGCATCAAATGCAAAATCCTTCTTTGAAGGTATCAGTATAGGATTCTTTTTATAAATATATATAAAACATAATACTGCTGAAATTCCCTGCGCTGCTACTGTTGCAACAGCTGCTCCAAAAATCCCCATATGAAACTGTGTAATAAACATAATATCTAACACTATATTGATTACAGAAGATATTATTAAAAATATCAATGGCATCACACTGTTTCCTATTGCCCTTAACAAGCCTGAAAGAAGATTATATGCAAACATCACTCCTACAAACAATGTAAGTGTTGAAATGTATGAATATGATTCGTTTATTATTTCTTCAGGTGTATGCAGAAGCTTTAATAATGGAAGCAGAAATAATGCTGATATGATCATGATTAAGATAGTTATACAGATTCCTATGACTATGGAAGCTGCTACCGATTTCTTAAGCAGTTTTTCATCATTCGATCCATAGCTTCTAGCTGTTACTATACTCAGTCCACTTCCTATTCCTAGTGCAAAACCCACTAAAAGATCATATATAGCTGTACATGCACCCATTGCAGCAAGAGACTCTTCTTTCAGAAAGTTTCCTACAATTAGTGTATCCATTGTATTATACAACTGCTGGAATATGTTTGAAATCAATATAGGTATTGCAAAAATTATAAGAGATTTAAATATGCTGCCCTTTAGCAGATCTACTTTTAACGTCTTCATTTAAAATTCCCCATTCTTCTATAAAATTGCCATATATTAATATATACCAAAATTATTATTCAAATCAATATCTTTTTACTTATCTAAAAAATAAATTGTAAACATATTCATTTTTAATTTTTACTATTTCTATTTGGACTAACTCCAATAGCAGATAATCTACTAATTATAATTGATACTATATCATTATCTTCGACATATAATATTCATCAACATATTTTCCATCAATATACATGGATTTC
>JBJEJM010000052.1:0-1524 GCA_051878075.1 Clostridium sp.
ATATGTACAATGAGTGTAACATTTGGAATATAATATTATAATAAGTTATGCCTTTAGCGAAGTCAGTGAGATAGGTGATTTGCCAATATCAGAGATAAGTGAAATTAAATTGTTTGACGAATTACCAGAGAATTTAACATATCCAGAAATCCAGCCAATCTTGTATGAGAAAACATTAAATCAAAAGTAAAATTCAAAATAAACAATATTTCTTCCATATATACTATTTAAAAATAATAGTATTATGGAGGTATTTTTTATAAGCAATTCTATTATAGCAGCAGGTCATACTCCAAGTGGTAATATTTTATGTGAATCAGCTACAGATATTGATGAAAGTTTATGCACCAGAGAAATTTCGCAACTTGTTGCGAAAGCATTAAAAGAGAGAGGTAATGAAGAAGATATTCGAAAAATTTTTAAAAAGATAGTCTATAATATAATAAAGTATATTAAATTTCCCCAGCCTGAGTGGGAAAACATATTTTTGAAATGTATAAGCAAAGAAAAAGGTTTTTGAAATTAGAATAATGACATATTAACAAATTATGCTATAATCGACTGGTAGTTGTAAATAATTTCATAATAAGAAAAGAGTGGAATCTATGAAATGTAAAGTAAAAGATATATCAATAAATTATGAAGTAATAGGTAGTGGGAAACCAATAGTTATACTTCATGGATTTTATGTAGATCATAGAGCAATGACAGCATGTATGGAACCAATATTTGAAAATATGAATGATTATAAACGAATATATATTGATTTACCAGGCATGGGAAAGTCAGAAAGTGCTGAATGGATTGTGAATTCTGATATTATGCTTGATATAGTAATTGATTTTATTAATAAAGTTATTCCTGATGAAAATTTCCTGCTTGCAGGGTATTCCTATGGAGGATATTTGTCAAGAGGAATAATAAAAAAAATTGCAAATCGAGTAGATGGACTATTGTTATTATGTCCTGTCATTATTGCAGATTTTAAGAAACGTAATAAACCAGCACATATTATTTTGAAGAAAGATGACAATTTATTATCATCACTTGAACCATCTGATGCTGAATTTTTTAATTCTGCACATGTAATACAAAGTAAAAAAATTTGGGATAGATGCAGAGAAGAAATATTATCTGGCATAGAATTAGCTGATACAGAGTTCTTAAGCAATCTTAAAAAAACAGGCTATGAATTTTCTTTTAATGTAGATGAGCTAAATGAAAAATTTAATAAACCTGCACTTATTTTATTAGGACATCAAGATTCAACTGTAGGATATAAAGATGCATTTAAAATTTTGGACAACTATCCAAGAGCATCTTTTGCTATATTGGATAAAGCAGGACACCATTTGCAGATAGAACAGGAATCTTTGTTCAATTCATTAGTCACTGAATGGATTGCAAGGGTAGAAGCTTCCATTTTCATTTCCTCCCTGTAATTTGAAATTTAAATGGTAAACCTTGAGTTAATGAGGTTTTCGTCATTTTTGACGAAAATTATAAAGTGATAAATGGATTAAT
>JBJEJM010000053.1:0-6560 GCA_051878075.1 Clostridium sp.
TTAGCTCTACTTTTATGTGATATGGCTTTAAGTGAAAAATATGGAGTTTATCATGTAACTAATGAGGGATACTGTTCATGGGCTGAGTTTGCTCAAGAGATTATGAATGTGGCAGGATTAAGTTGTAAAATAAATCCTATTCCTACAAGTCAATATCCATCTAAAGCTGCAAGACCTTTTAATTCTAGAATGTCTAAGAAATCTTTAATTGACAATGGATTCACTTTATTACCAGAATGGAAAGATGCACTTTCTAGATACTTAAAAGAAATAAATTCATGTATAAAGTAGAAAGAGATAATAATATGAATAAAAATAAATTTGTTAAAACAATATTATTGGTTATTATGATTATCATATCTAATGTATTGATATTTAAATATTGTACTTTAAAAAATGAAAATATAACTTTCAGCTATACCATAGAATCAGATAAACAAGATATTTATCAGGTCTTTTATGGAGTAGATGGTAATTTATGGACAGAAGAACAATCCCAAAAAGTTGGTTATGATAAAGTAAACCAAAAAGAAGTATTGAAATTTAATATACCAAATTGGTCGAGTAAATTACGAATAGATCTAGGTAATCAGCCATCAGATATAAAAATATCAGATGTAAAGTTATCTAGTTTTGGGAAGAAAGTTGAACTTGATGTTAATAAATTTTTGAATACTGATGAAAGAAATCAAATATCAGATTTAAAATTAGAAGATGCATATTTATCTATAAATACTAATGGCGGTGATTCCTATATAGTATATTATTTGGATGAAAACAGTATTACTGAATTGGATACAAATAGGAATATTATAAATAATATATTAAAAATATTTATATGTTTAGTAACAGATGTAATTCTATTTGTGTTATTAAAAAGATGCAAAAGTATAATTACTTTAATAAATGAATTATCAAATAGTAGAAAACTTATTTGGGATTTATCGAAAAATGATTTTAAAACAAAATATGCAGGATCATATCTAGGGATAACATGGGCATTTATTCAGCCAATAATAACAATATTAGTTTATTGTTTTGTCTTTCAATTTGGACTTAAAGCAAGTTCACAAATAAAAGATGTACCTTTTGCATTATGGTTTGTAGTAGGTATGGTACCTTGGTTCTTTTTCCAAGAGGCATTATTAAATGCTACAAATTGTATGTTAGAGTATAGTTATTTGGTAAAAAAAGTCGTATTTAAAATAAGTATTCTTCCAATAGTAAAAATAATATCGGCATTTTTTATACATTTAGCTTTTATTATGTTTTTATTTGTTATTGCTGGGCTTTATGGTTTTTATCCATCTAAGTATAGTATTCAATTAGTTTATTATTCTTTCTGTACATTTATTATTACACTTGGATTATCGTATGCTACTAGTGCAATAGTAATATTTTTTAGAGATCTTGGACAGGTAATAAATATATTTTTACAAATAGGAATGTGGGCAACCCCAATAATGTGGAGCTATACAATAGTACCGCAGAATTTTCAATGGATAGTTAAATTAAATCCAATGTACTATATTGTAGAGGGATATAGAGATACATTTATAAATCATGTATGGTTTTTTGAAAGATATTTTCAGACAATATATTTTTGGATTTTTACTTCAGTAATATTCATTTTAGGTACAGTTATATTTAGAAAACTTAAACCACATTTTGCAGATGTACTATAATACAGGGAGGTATAAATGTCAGATATAGTAATTAGGATAGAGAACTTAAGTAAGGTTTATAAGCTATATGATAAGCCTATAGATAGGATGAAAGAATCACTAAGTTTATCTAAAAAAAAATATAGCAGAGATCATTATGCATTAAAAAATATTTCTTTAGATATTAAGAGGGGAGAAACTATTGGAATATTAGGAACTAATGGTTCTGGAAAATCTACATTATTAAAGATAGTAACTGGAGTGCTTACCCCTTCAAGTGGAACTGTTGAAGTAAATGGAAAAATTTCAGCATTATTAGAGTTAGGGGCTGGTTTTAATCCTGAATATTCAGGACTTGAAAATATCTATCTTAATGGAACAATGATGGGATATTCAAGAGAACAAATGGATGAAAGAGTAAAACCTATATTAGATTTTGCAGATATAGGAGAGTTTATATATCAACCAGTAAAGACATATTCTTCAGGAATGTTTGCAAGATTAGCATTTGCAGTTGCTATAAATGTTGAACCGGAAATCTTAATAGTTGATGAAGCGTTATCAGTGGGAGATGTTAGATTTCAAATAAAATGTATGAATAAAATGAAACAGATGATGGAAGGTGGTACTACTGTATTATTTGTATCTCATGATACTAATGCTATAAGACGTTTTTGTAGTAAGGCTGTTTGGATTAATAAAGGAATAATTAAAAAAATAGGGGATGTCAACAAAATAACAGATGAATATTTAGACTTTTTAAAATTTGGAGAAGATGTTCATACAGTTAAAAATAAAGAAAATGAGCTAAAACCTTTTACGCCAGGAAATAATATTGCTGAAATAATAGATTTTAGATTAATGAATAGTCATGGAGAACCAACAAATGAACTAAGTTTAGATGAAAGAACAACTATAGAATTAGTTTATGATGTTTATGATGAAAAAATAAATAACCCTGTAATAGGAATTTCTATAAGAGGAATGGATGATGATTATGTGTGTGGTTTAAACACATTATTAGATGATATTAAAATACCTTGGAAATATGGTAGAAATAGATTTATTTTAGAATATCAATATGGAATAAGAGCAATGGCTGGAAAATATTATTTTGATGTTGCTTTATTTGAAGAAACTGCTACTGTACCAATTCAATATAAATCTGCAATTAAGGAATTTGCCATTATGTCAGTATATAAGGCTGAAGGAAGATATGTTATACCACATAAATGGAGGAATATAAATTATGAATAAATATGATACAAGTTTAGATATGGATTCGGAAAACTCACTTAGTATATTATTAAGAAATATTAAAAATGATTCAACTATACTTGAATTTGGACCAGCAACAGGAAGAATGACGAAATATTTAAAAGAAAATATGAATTGTGATGTCTATATTGTTGAAATTGATGAAGAAGGATATGAAAAATCTAGTAAGTTTGCTGTTGATGGACTCTTAGGAGATATTGAACAATATGAATGGATTGATAAATTTAAAAAAATTAAATTCGATTATATATTATTTGCTGATGTGCTTGAACATTTAAGAAACCCTGATATTGTTATAAATAAGGCAACAGGTTTATTAAAAGAAGATGGTCAAATAGGAATATCTCTTCCAAATATATCTCATAATTCTATAATTATGAATTTAATGAGAAATAATTTCCAATACAATCAGTTAGGTTTGCTTGATAATACTCATATAAGATTTTTTACATATGAGACAGCTAAAAATATTCTTGAGAAAAATGGAATGACTGTAATAAAAGAACTTGCAACTTATGTCCAAGATAATAGCAACGAATTTAGATACAATATAAATGATATGACAGCTATAGAAAAAGAGGCAATAGATATGCATGATTTTGGTCATGTATATCAATTTGTTTTTATGGCATGTAAAAGAGAATACTATGAAAAAAACTTAGAAAAGATAAATATTGTAAAAAACATCCGAAATGACAAAACTACGTATACATTAAAGACTTATGTTAATACTGGCTTTGGCGATAGAGATTGTGAATCAATAATAAAGAGTTTTATGAATAAGTCTAATAATATAAGTTTCAATTTAACTGATTATAAAAATATAAAATCATTAAGATTAGATTTTTTTGTGTCAGAAAAATGTATTTTAGAAATTGATGAAATTTTAATAGATGGAGAAAAAAGTCAGATAAACAATTTAGGTGGAAATCAAATATTTACGCACAATAATATTTATGTATTTAATACAAATAATCCATATGTTTTTATAATGATTAATAATAGAAAAGTTGAGAATATTTCAATTAAGTTTAAAATAGAAAAAATATTTGATTTTGAGATTTTGGGTACAGCATTTAATGAGATTAATAAGGAAATAGGTCAGTATATAAATTCATTAAATGAAAATAAAAAAATAATAGAGAATTCTAAAATAGCAGAAAAGAATTTATTAGAAGAAAATATTCAGCTTAAAAATAATATTACTAAAGAAATAGAACTATCAGAAAAATTAAGGGAAGAAATTAATAAATATAAAAATGAATTTATAACTGTTAATAGAGATAAAATGATGCTGGAAATGCAGATATATGATAAAACCAGAGAATTGAATGATGTATTAAATTCTAGCTGTTGGAAAGTTACTAAGCCAATTCGTTTTATATTAGATAGTATCAAATCAGTACTTAAATCTAATTACTATACTAATCTATTTTATAAGGGATTAGTTTATCTTAAGACAAATGGAGTCAGAAATACTGGGAAAAAAGTAAAAGGTAAACTGAAAAAGAAGAAGCAGATAGTCAGTGATTCCAACTTTGAGACTGAAGTAATGAATATTAACGATTTAATTTATGATAGTAAATTTAATAAAACTATTGCTGTTCATGTTCATTTATATTATGTCGATTTATTAGATGAATTTATAAGTTATTTAAATAATATTCCATATAAATTCGATTTATTCGTTTCATGCAGAGAAGGTTCAGATTTAAAATATATCAATGAAAAATTAAAGACTATATCGAAAGTAAATAATGTATATGCTGAAATTACAATAAACAGAGGAAGAGATATAGCACCACTTTATGTTCAATTTGGTGATAGAATTTCTAAGTATGATTATTTCTTGCATATACACACTAAAAAATCACTTTATTCAGGAAAAGAGCGTTATGGGTGGAGGCAGTATTCACTTGATTGCTTATTAGGAAATCAAGAAGTTGTAAAGGCAGTATTTAATTTATTCGAATCAGACAAAAATATAGGATTATTTATTCCACAATTATATGATGATGTTCCAGCTTTGGCTTTAGATTGGCTGGCAAATGCTCATCAGGGAAGAGAAATATTAAATAATTTAGGTATTGAATTTGAAGATGGAATATTTACATATCCTGTAGGAAGTTTTTTCTGGGCCAAAATGGATGCAGTAAAACCATTGTTTGACTATAAATTCAAATATGAAGATTTTCCTGAGGAAGCGGGGCAAACTGATGGAACTACAGCTCATGCACTTGAAAGAGCAATAGCATTTGTTTCTAAAAGCAGAGGATATGAAATTGCTATACATGAATATGAAACTAAAAATATTTTATTTGGACGTACATTAAAACCATTTAGGGGATACTTTGAAGTAGATTTAGATGCAGTAACATATCATTTAAGTCAGTATGAATTAATTACATTTGATATATTTGATACATTAATAACTCGATGTATATATAAGCCTGATGATTTATTTAAATTAATGAGTAAGAAAATAAAACTTAAATATAATTTGGAATGTGATTTTTTAAGTATTAGAAAAAAAGCTGAAAATAATGTTGTAGCTTTAAAAGGAAATTATTGCAATATACATGATATTTATAATGAGATTCCAAATATATCTTCTATAAGTGCAGAAATGGCCTTAGAAATAAAGCAGATGGAAATAGATACAGAATTAGATATCTGCATACCAAGATATGATGTATTAGAGATATTTAACAGGCTTAAAAGTTATGGTAAAAAAATAGTACTTGTTAGTGATATGTATTTAACAAAAGATATTATAACAAATATTTTACAGAAGTGTGGTTATAGTGGTTATGATGATTTATGGATTTCATGTGAAAAAGGTGCTAGAAAAGACAACAATACTATTTGGCCAATATTCTTCAGTCAGTATGGAAACTATAAAACTATTCATGTTGGAGATAATATGCGTTCTGATATTCAGATATTAGGTGATCAAGGAAAAGAAACATTTTTAATATTAAATCCTATTACTGAATTTAAATTATCGAGAAATTATGCAGAATTAAGAAAATATATAGATACAACTGTGGAAAATTCCATTATGCTTGGTATGGTAGTTAACGGGGGATTATACAATTCACCATTTTCACTACAAGTAGAAAATGCAGAACCATTGATAAGTGATGAAAAATTGATTGGATATATAGCATTTGGAGCTATATTCAGCAAATTTATAATTGATATTTATAAAAATTGTGACAAAAATTCTACTTTATTATTCTTAGCAAGAGAAGGATATTTATTAGAAAAGATTTATGATACATTTATTGAAACTGTAGGAAAAGAATCTGCTGACGGCATATATTTCTTAGCATCAAGAAGAGCAGCAACAGTTGCGGCAATTGAAAATGAAGGAGATGTTCGTGATATTATAAAACAATATTATGAAGGTGAATTATCAAATTTATTACGAGCTAGATTAGGAATTGATTTATATGAGAACATAGATGAATGTAGAATCTCTATGCCAGCTGATGAGGAAAAAGTCATGAAAATACTTAAACCTCATATGGACGAAATTATGAAAAATGCTAAAAAGGAAAGTAAAGCATATTTAGAATATATAAATTCAACCGTAAAAGATGATTATGATAAAAA
>JBJEJM010000054.1:0-1825 GCA_051878075.1 Clostridium sp.
CGGTATTTTATGTTAAACATGTGAATATTAGAAAGAATGTTGCATTTTTCATACCCAAAACATCAGGAATTGATATATATAAGGATGTATATCCACAAGATGATGAGGATGTTATAATAAAACATACTCCAGATAGTTTTTTTGAAACAAGTTTAAGAAGTAAACTTGCAGATAAAAATATATCACATTTAGTAGTATGTGGAATGATGACACATATGTGTATAGATACTACTGTAAGGTCAGCAAAAAATTTTGATTATGCTGTCACACTTATTGAAGATGCCTGTACAACTATGGATTTAATATGGAAAGATAATAAAATCCCAGCTGCTACAGTACATGAAACTTTTATGTCTGCATTAAATGGTACATTTGCTGAGATTCAGACTGCTGATGAATGGATTGAAAAGATGAGTGAATTTCAGCTTTAAGCTGAATAGTGATTAAGCAGATATTGCTGCAAACATACTAACAAGCCATATTATTGTTACAGTCATATCTGCTTTTCTGTTATTATTTTCAGCAAAATTTATCTGCTTTTTATTTTTCTTTATATAAAAGCTTAATCCACATGAAGCTCCAATTGCAGTTATTAATAAGAAAAGAAAAAGACTACCGGGCAATATATTAGCAAAAATTAAAAAATCCATAGCTGATATTATCAGTATTACAATACGATATATTTTAAGCATTCTGGTATAATTGTTCATTAAAAGTTCCTCCTTATATATTTTTGAACAATAATATGTAAAGTTTACTAATATTGTAACATTTGTTGAAAATTTTATCCAGCTGTAGTATATAATTTATAATTGAGCATAAATTCATATGAATTTGAAAATATTAATGATATAATAAATTAATTAACATATAAAATAAATAGAGTAAAGTGAGAAATTGATATGATTTATGAAAGTTTAGAAAAAAAGATTAATAAGTTAGATAATGACATTGAAGCATTAAGAAGAGCTAAACATTACTTAAGTAATAAAGATGAAATTAATGAAATAATGGATCTTTTAAATAAGGAAAGACAGGTTTATGCTGATGAAATATATCTTGGAGATGGAATTGCATATACTGAATGTATCAATTACATAAGAAGCATGATGAATAAAGAGCTTGGCAGAGATGAGCAGATTGATCTGCTTGAATACATAAAGGAAATGCATGGAAGAAAATCTCCTAATGTAAGCAAGAAGAGTCATGGATTAAATGCATGGCTTAAGCATCTTGATATTGAATGTGAGTGGATTCAGTATGAAGACAAAGACTGGGCTGGACTTGTGATTACTGGCATTAATCCAAGAATTCAATAATTTATACTATGGATTATTGTAATATAAAAAGTATAATGAAAGTATATTAAAGAGTATAGTAAAAATTATAATTGAAGAATCAAAGGCTGTATATGCAATGAATAATAATGCATGTACAGCCTTTTAATATTGAGTAAACATAAATGATAAAATAAGCTAAAATGATCAGAAATGTACTTAAATAATCATTATATAGTTATGTTTTTTAGTGGATTGTCAGTGTAAAGATAAGGTTAAATAATGTAAAAAGGGGTTAACAATTATTTCATAAATAAGAAATTTATTTATAATGAAAGTGTGGAAATATTAAACGTATATTTCATCACCATCTGGATATTTGGAGGGAAAAATAATGATAAAACGTGTAAAAAAAATATTAACTATTTTACTGACAATCAGTACTGTAATGACAGCAGGAATAGGAGCATTTGCAGCAGATAATGATGGATGGACAGAGGCAAGCAGGACAGAAGCAGCACAAAATGGAGCATGGGAAAAATGGTGTG
>JBJEJM010000054.1:1925-4550 GCA_051878075.1 Clostridium sp.
CTTATTATTATAGCTATACAGTTAATGGAAAGTGGACTGAACCAGCTTTTTATGAAACTAAAGATACTGACGAATTTGAAGTTCTATTTGTAGGTGATCCTCAAATTGGTTCTTCAAGTGAAAATATTCCAACAGATTCACAAGATGAACAAGGTCAGGATAATGCAGTTAGAAATGACAGTTTTAACTGGAATAATACTATAAATACAGCATTAAAAAGTCATCCAGATATAAGTTTCATGATTTCAGCAGGAGATCAGATACAGTCAAGAGATAAAAAAAATCCAAATAAGAAATATAATAAAAACGAAATAGAATATGCAGGATTTTTAAGTCCTGAAGCATTGAAATCACTGCCAGTAGCAACTACTATAGGAAATCATGATGCACCTAGTGGAAACTATTCATATCATTTTAATAATCCTAATGCTTCTAAATTAGGTGAGACAATGGCAGGAGGAGATTATTATTATACATATGGAAATACTCTTTTTATAGTATTAAATACCAATAATTATAACCTTGCAGAACATAAAGAATTTATTGAAAATGCTGTAAAGGAAAATGAAGATGCAAAGTGGAGAATTGTATCGCTTCATCAGGATATATACGGGTCAGGTGAACATTCAAATGAACCGGAAACAGTAAATTTAAGATATGGAATTGTTCCTATATTAGAAGAATATGATATAGATGTTGTTTTGACAGGTCATGACCATGTTTACTCAAGATCACATATGATGCATGAAGGATATAAAAATAAGGATATTTCAGGAATGTCAGATGATGATTTTGAGGATTACTTTGAAGGCAAGACTCCAGAAGATGATAGATATGAAGAATATTTAAAAACAGTTGAAGATAAAGATGGAATAGAATCAACAAAGGGTAAGAAGAATAATGTAGTAAATCCAGAGGGAATTCTGTATATGACTGCAAATTCAGCTTCAGGAAGTAAATATTATGATTTAGTTACAAGAAAGCAGGAGTATATTGCATCAAGATGGCAGGAAGATGTTCCAACTTATTCAGTTATAAAAATAAGTGATGATAAATTTACAATCAATACTTATAGAACTGATAATGGCGAGGCGATAGATGATAAATTTACAATAACTAAAAAGTAGTAATGAATATTACAGCTTGTAGAAAGAATAAGATAAAAACAAATTGTTATTATGTATGTAAATAATATGCTGAAGCAGGTTCAAGGGGAGTAGGTTATTATGCCTGCTCCCGTAGGTTTCTATGGAGGGTTTAATATATGATTGCACAATTTTTTGCTAAAAGAAAAGACTATATGCGAAGAGGATTTATTTTAGCCTTAGGATTTGGTTTTATTATATTTTTAATAGCTTTTAATAATTTTCAGAGAGCAGATCTTGTAAATAGACAAGGTACAAATTTTGAAAAAGCTATAGTTACATCAGTTTCAGATGAAGATAATTCACAAAGCAGGCAAAGTGTAAAGGTTAAAATATTAAGTGGGGAATATAAAGGAAGAACAATAGATGCCACAAGCTTTTATGGATATCTTTATGGAGCAAAATGTAAGGTTAATACAAAGGTTATTGTAAATTTATCTACAAGTGGCGATACTTATACGGCAAGTGTATATGGATATTACAGAGAGCCTATAATTTATGGATTTGTTGGATTATTTATATTTACGCTCTGGATTATAGGTGGCAGAAAAGGAATGAAATCAGCAGCAGGATTAGCATTTACATTTATATGTATTTTATATTTATTTATTCCAATGATGTATAAAGGATATTCTCCGTTTTTTGCAGCTATTATAGTAGTCATATTAACTACAATTGTAACTATGTATTTAATTGATGGAATAACAGTAAAATCAGTTAGTGCATCACTAGGAACCATAATTGGAGTCAGCATATCAGGAGGTCTTGCTAAAGTTTTTGGATATGCAAGCAGAATATCAGGTTATAATGTATCGGATATAGAAGAACTTGTTTATATAGGGAATAATACTGAACTCAAGGTTGGAGGAATATTATTTGCAGGAATATTAATAGCATCTCTTGGAGCAGTAATGGATGTAAGTATGTCAGTGGCATCCACAATAAATGAAATCCATGAAAAAAATCCTCAATTGGATAAAAAAGAATTATTCAAGTCAGGAATAAATGTTGGACGTGATATGATGGGAACAATGTCAAATACACTTATACTTGCATTTACAGGTGGTTCTATAAATACACTTATCATGACATATTCATACTGTATGCAGTACAATCAGATAATTAATATGTATTCAATTGGAATTGAAATAATGCAGGGGATATCAGGAAGTATTGCAGTAATACTAACAGTACCTTTAGTTTCATTAATAACTTCAGTATTTTTGGATAAAAAGAAGTTACAAGCAGCATAAATGGATAAAATGAATATAGTATTGTGTAAAGCAGAATTGGAAATAAGTCAGCAGTGTACCTTTGAATACAGAAAAATATATTGACTATACAGGTAAAGTAGGATAAGATTAAAATAATCAGGAATTAATTTCTGAGATAAAAATAGTATAGATTTCAAAGAAAAGTGAGGGAAGTTTGTGAGTGTCTAGTATCAGACTAAAATAATAAATTTAATATTAATTCAAAA
>JBJEJM010000054.1:4650-6557 GCA_051878075.1 Clostridium sp.
ACTATGAAAGAGGAATTTAAACTATGAATTATATGACATTGGAAAAATTACATTATGATAAATTAAAGGAAATAATAAAATCTTATACTGTAAGTGGACTTGGAAAGAAACTTATAGATAAAATCCAGCCAAGCAGCAGTATTAAGAATGTAAAGAGAATGTTAGATGAAACAAGTGAAGGAAGGCGATTGCTTGATGCAGGATACCATATTCCATTAGAGGGCATTTTTGATATATGTCCATTACTTGATAAAATAGATAAAGGCGGAGTTTTAGAACCAGCAGAACTTACTAATGTATGTGATTTTTTAAGGGGATGCCGTAAAATCAAGATGTTTATAAAGGATAAGGAAGGATATGCAGAAACATTAAGCTCATATGGTGAAAATATAACTGAGTTAAGATATATTGAAGAAGAAATCGAAAATGCCATAAGGGGAAGTATTGTAGATTCAAATGCAAGTAAGGAACTTAAGAAGATAAGGAAGAAGATAGATATTTCAGAGGAAAAAATAAAAGAAAAGCTTGAAAAGTTTATAAAGAATCCAGGCAATAGAGAATACCTTCAGGAGTATTTTGTAAGTCAGCGTAATGGTCGATATACTGTTCCAGTAAAAGCAGCTTATAAAAATCATGTATGCGGTACTGTTGTTGAAGTTTCTTCAAAGGGAAGTACTGTTTTCATAGAACCTGATACAATTTCAAAGTTTACGGCAGAACTTGTAACGCTGAAAGCAGAAGAAAGTGTTGAAGAATATAGGATTCTTTCAACTATAAGTGAAATGATTTATGAAAGGATACAGGATCTTAAAGTCAATATTGAGGTTATTTCAGAATATGATATGATTCTTGCAAAAGCAAAATATAGTAAAGAGATAAATGGGATACAGCCAAAGATTAATGACTGTGGATATATAAAGATAAAAAAAGGAAGATATCAGCTTATAGAAAACAGTGTACCCCTTGACTTTGAAATAGGTGATTCATATAGAAGCCTTATAATTACAGGACCAAATGCAGGAGGAAAGACAATTGTTCTTAAAACTGTGGGTCTTATGACACTTGCTGTAATGAGTGGATTTCATATTCCATGTGAAGAGGAAAGTGAAATTGCTGTATTTGATGGTGTATTTGTAGATATTGGAGATAATCAGAGTGTTGAAAATTCATTAAGTACATTTTCATCACATGTAAAAAACCTTGCTGAAATATTAAAGGAAAGCAGCAGAAATTCACTTCTGTTATTTGATGAAATAGGAAGCGGTACTGAGCCAAATGAAGGAGCAGCACTTGCTATAGCAGTTCTTGAGGAATTTTACCACAAAGGATGTATAACTGTAGCTTCAACACATTATGGTGAAATAAAGAATTTTTCAGAAAATCATCCTCATTTTGAAAATGCCGCAATGGAATTTAAAAAGGACACTCTTGAGCCTTTATACAAACTTCATATAGGTAAAAGCGGAGACAGTAATGCATTGTATATTTCAGAAAAAATGGGAATACCAAAGCATATACTTGAAAGAAGCAGAAATTATATGGACACAAAAGAATATAATTATGAATTGGTAAAAGAGAGCAAAGTTAAAGTAAACAGCAGTGGAAAACAGCAGGGAAAAGATTACTGCAGCTATGAAAAAGGTGATAAAGTAAATCTTCTTGATTTTAATAAAAGCGGAATTGTTTATAAGGAAATTGACAGATTCAATAATGTGACTGTATTTTTAGATGGTGAGTTTAAGGAAGTCAATTATAAGAGATTAAAACTTGAATTAAAAAGAGATGAACTTTATCCTGAAGGGTATGACTTAAATCAGATTTTTGTATCATACAAGGAAAGAAAGCTTGAACACGATATTGAAAGAGGATCAAAGAAGGCACTTAAAAAGATAAGGAAAGAAAGCAGA
>JBJEJM010000055.1:0-6492 GCA_051878075.1 Clostridium sp.
TATAGATATAATGGCGGCGGCGGATTTATGAAGGAAGCTGGATTAAGCAATACTGATCCTTCAATAGTAACATACAGTTCAGCAAAGCAGCTTGGAGATGATGGACAAGTAAGAAGTTTAATAACTTCATATATAAGAGAAAAAGGCATTATTTCACCTGAATGCATGAATAATTGGAATCTTTCAAAGAAAGAAGTAAAAGAAGAAACTTCAAAATTAAGTTCAAGCTCAAGTAGTCATCACAGCAGTAGTGGAAATTCAGAAGGTAGTAATTCAGTAGAAAATAATACTGATAATAAACAATCCAATGGATCATCTGACGCAGATGCTGTTATACAAGCAAAAGAAAGAAATACATGGATATCTAAAGATGGAAAATGGTATTACATTGATGAACAAGGAAATAAGGTTTCAAGTTCGTGGAAATTTATTGGAGGTGTATGGTATTACTTTAATCCAGATGCAACTATGAAAACAGGATGGTTTAAGGATACAAATGGAAAGTGGTACTATCTTCAGAGCAATGGTGCAATGAAAACTGGATGGTTCTTAGATGATGATAGTAAGTGGTACTATTTAGAAAATAGTGGAGCTATGAAGACAGGATGGCTCAAAGATATTGATGAGAACTGGTATTATCTTCAAAATAGCGGTGCTATGAAGACTGGGTGGTTCTTAGATAGTAATGGAAAATGGTATTACTTATATGAGAATGGAATTATGGCACATGATGAAGCAGTTGATGGATATTATCTAGGAAGCAGTGGAGAATTAACAGCATAAAATATAAATAGATACATTAGATTAGTATATGAGTATTATCTTACTTAGAAGCATTGTCAGAAATGGCAATGCTTTTTTGAGCTTATTAGAATAATATTTACATAAATATATATGAATTTTTATAAAAAACTAATTTGTGAATACTTATATTACAAAATTACCATAAAATAACTAAATTATACAAAATGTTTTATATTTTACAAAAAATGATGTATAATGATAATGTATTATTAATTATACAACATATATGGGAAAAATGTTATTGAGAAGAGGGGAGAGATGTAAATTGGAAAGAGGAGAAAAAAACTCCGGAGGAGGAAAATACATATCTGTGAAGTTTAGGATTTTAGCGGTTATTCTGCCTGTTATAATATTATCTATAGGAGCGCTTATACTTATGGCATATAATATGTCAAGCAGAATAATTGAAGGTAATTCCTATGATATGCTTGATTCTTCAGCAAAAAATCAGGCAATACAAATTGAAAACTGGCTTGACAATAATCTTAAGGTATTCAGTACTGTAAAGCAGTCTATTGGAAGCACAGATTATTCTGAAGGAGCAATAAAGAATATTTTAAATCAATATTACAATTTCAACAGCAATTTCTCAGAAGGTTTATATGTTTCTGATATGCAGGGAAATATGATTGCTGCAGAGAAGTCAAAAATAAAGCTGGATAATGCACTTAATAGTAACTGGTTTGTAGATGGATTAACTCATATGAACATGCGTTATGGTACACCATATAAAAATTCAGATGGAATATATGTAGTAAGTGCTACAGGATTGATAGTAAATAATGGGGAACCAGCAGGTGTAATTGGTGCAGATCTGACTCTTGATAGAATAAATGTAATAATAAATTCCCTTATCGAAATGGATGGGGCACAGGCATTTTTATTAGATAAAGATACAGGAACAGTTTTAGCAAGCAGTGATTCGTTAAAAGTTCATTCAACTTTAAATACAGAAAGCAGCAGTCCGTTTTATAGCAAGATTTCAGAAAAGATTAATGAAAACAATTATAATCCAGAAATATTGAATAATAATATTGTTACAATAAAAGACATAGGGAATACTAACTGGATACTTGTTTCCTATGCACCAGTTAGCAGAATATTTGAAAAACTATATAGTCTTAGAAATTGTATGGTTATATTAGCAGCAGCTGCAATAATAATATTAATGTTATTGACAGAAAGATCTATTCATATAATAATAAATCCTCTTAATAAAATGAGCAGGCAGATAATTAAAATGGCTGATGGTGATTTTACTGTTGATATAGATGTAAAAGGAAATAATGAAATATCCCTTATAGCAGAGAGCCTTAATAAATTTATTGTTTCAATGAGAAGTATGCTCAATAATATAAAGGTAATTTCTAATGCTCAGAGAAAACAGTCAGAAAAGAGTAATGATATATCAAGCAATCTGTTTGAATTATCTAAAGAACAGACAGAATCTATGAAATATTTAAACTCAGTTGTGGAGCAGGTAAATGAATCAACATTAAAGATTGCAGATACAGCTTCAAATTTAGCAGATATTGTATCTATTACTACAGAAAATGGAAGTGTAGTAAAAGATAAAATGTATGAAACTGTACAAATGTCTGAAAGTGGTAAAAAAAATATAGAACATGTTGATTATGCAATAAAGACAATCCAGGAATCAATAGGAGAATTAGAAACTTTAATAGAAAATGTTGGACAATCATCAAGGGAGATAAATAATATAGTATCAATAATAGGTGATATTGCAGAAAATACAAACTTATTAGCATTAAATGCATCAATAGAAGCAGCAAGAGCTGGTGAATCAGGAAAGGGATTTGCAGTGGTAGCCAGTGAAATAGGTGGACTTGCTAATAATAGTTCGTCATCTGCTAATGAAATTGCAAAACTTGCAACAAATATCACTGACATGATTAAAAATGTAACTAATAAAGTACATGAAAGTGTTGAAGAAGTAAATGAAAGTGCAGGTCTGATAAAGAATTCTATAAGCATTTTCGATGAAATATATAAAACTATAGAAGAATCAGACAGTTTAGTTAAAAATATGATCAGCAGAGTTGAAGAAGTTAACAGGGCTGCTGATAATATGGTAGATATATCACAAGCGCAAAGTCAGCACACAGAAGAAATAACATGTACGTCAAATCAGATATATGATTTGTCAAGCAATATTACAGATAGCAGCAGAAGTGTTTCAGAAGGTGCAGATGAGTTGTCAGTTACAGCTGAAAAGTTAGAAAAAGAAGTGGAAGTATTTAAGTTATAAAGGGGGTGCAGGTCATGAAGAAGTTATTGAGTTTATTAATGGTATGTACAATGATGTTTATATGTTTAGGGTGCGGTAGTAAAAATAACGGTTCAGCAAATGGACAGACAAAGGTATTTGCAAGTCTTTCACATAAAGATACATTTATTTCCACAATTGTTGATGAAATGGTGTCTTATTCACAGTCAAATAATATAAAACTTGACATTGAAGAAGCAGATAATAACATAGAAACACAAGTGGAGCAAGTAAAAAAAGCAAAAGAAAAGGGATATGATTCAATAGTATGCCTTTTGGTTGATGCTGATACATCTGAGCAGATAATAAATATAGCAGGAGAAATTCCAGTAATATTCATAAATGTTGAACCAGATGGAGACAGACTGGTACCAAACAAGGATATTTATGTTGCATCTAATGAGCAGGAAGTAGTAGACAGTACAGCAAAATATTTTGAAGAATATTTTAAAAACAACAAATCATTTGATGCAGTTCTCTTTGAAGGGGATAGAAATTGTAAGAGTACATTAATGCGTACAAATACATTAAAATCTGAATTAAAGAAAAAATCTTTCAATATAAATTATGTTTTTCAAGATGAAGCACACTGGGACAGACAAGAGGCAAAGGAAATGTTTAAGATATTTTTGAAGCTTAATAAACATTATGACTGTGTAATATGCAATAATGATGAAATGGCAGTTGGAGTTATTGAAGCTATGGAAGAAGAAAATATTGATCCATCAAGTGTTCCTATTTTTGGAGTAGATGCAATAACTGATGCGTGTAAGGAAATATTAGATGGAAAAATGCTATTTACAATGAAACAGTCTGGAAAAGGACAGGGAGAATATGCAATGAAGGCTGCAGAAGCAATGAAAAAAGGCGAGGATATCAGAACACTGGAATATGCAGATGAAAGTGGAAAATACATATGGTATCCATATTCAGCAGTAGATAAAAGCAATGTTTTAGAATATATTAACCAGTAAATATTAAAATTCAAAAAATTCATCTATATGTTTGTTAAGTAAGTTTTTACAAAAATATTTCTAAAATATATTGAAATTTATTTAAAAATATAGTAATCTTTATATTGTAAAGAAACTTAGCTATGAGAGTTAAGGATGATAAATTAATTTCAAAATGTACATAAATGTACATATTATTTGAAATTAGTATTTAATTATTATAGTTAGCAACGGAGCTAAAGAATTATATACTATTCTTGGCTCCTTTTTTAATATGACAATTATTAACAGATTTGAACAATGACTTTATTAGTTATGCTTAAAGGGGGATATGTAATGAGCAAAGTAAATGAAATTTTTGGTTCTAATGTTTTTAATGATTCTGTAATGAAGGAAAGACTTCCAAAGGCTACATATAAGGCTTTAAAAAAGACAATCCAAGAAGGGACAAGCCTTGAACCAGATGTTGCTGATGTTGTAGCATCTGCAATGAAAGATTGGGCTCTTGAAAAAGGGGCAACACATTTTACACATTGGTTCCAGCCAATGACAGGAATTACAGCTGAAAAGCATGATGCATTCATCAATCCAACAGGAGATGGAAAAGTAATTCTTGAATTTTCAGGAAAAGAATTAATAAAAGGTGAACCAGATGCATCTTCATTCCCATCAGGAGGATTAAGAGCAACTTTTGAAGCAAGAGGATATACAGCATGGGATTGTACATCACCAGCATTTATTAAGGATGGATCTTTATGTATACCAACAGCTTTCTGTTCATATAATGGTGAAGCATTAGATAAGAAAACTCCACTATTACGTTCAATGGAAGCTTTAAATAAAGAAGCAATGCGTGTTTTAAGAGTTCTAGGAAATACTACATCTAAAAAGGTTATTACAACTGTAGGACCTGAACAGGAATATTTCTTAATAGATAAAAAAATGTATGATGCACGTAAAGACATAATCTTAACAGGCAGAACATTATTTGGAGCACAACCTTCAAAGGGACAAGAACTTGATGATCATTATTTTGGAGTAATCAAACCAAGAATATCAGCATTCATGAAAGAACTTGATGAAGAACTTTGGAAGCTTGGTATTTTAGCTAAGACAAAGCATAACGAAGTTGCTCCAGCACAACATGAATTAGCTCCAATATTTAACACAACAAATATAGCTACAGATAATAATCAGTTAACAATGGAAGTAATGAAGAAAGTTGCTGCTAAACATGGTTTATACTGTTTACTACATGAAAAACCATTTGAAGGAATCAATGGTTCAGGTAAACATAATAACTGGTCAATGGCTACAGATGATGGAATAAACCTTCTTGAACCAGGTAAATCACCTCATCAAAATAAACAGTTCTTATTATTCTTATGTGCAGTAATAGCAGCTGTTGATGAATATCCAGATTTATTAAGAGTTTCTGCAGCTAACGCAGGAAATGACCATCGTCTAGGAGCTAACGAAGCGCCACCAGCAATACTTTCAATTTTCTTAGGTGATCAATTAGAAGACGTATTAGAACAAATTGAAAAAGGTGAAGCTAAGAGCTCTATATCAGCAAGTGAATTAGCTATAGGTGTTCATACATTACCAAATCTTCCTAAGGATGCAACAGATAGAAATAGAACATCTCCATTTGCATTTACTGGTAATAAATTTGAATTTAGAATGGTTCCATCATCAGCTTCAATTGGATGCTGTAACTATGTATTAAATACAATAGTTTCTGAAACATTAAGCCAAATTGCAGACAGACTTGAAAAAGCTTCAGATGTAAATGCAGAAGTAGATAAATTATTAACTGAACTTGTTAAGAAGCATAAGAGAATAATCTTCAATGGAAACGGATATTCTGATGAATGGGTTGAAGAAGCAGAAAGAAGAGGACTTCCAAACATCAAGTCTACAGTTGAAGCTTCAAAAGCTATGATTTCAGAAAAGAATATAGAAGTATTAGAAAAGCATGGTGTATTAACAAGAAAAGAAGCAGAAGCTCGTTATGAAATAATTCTTGAAAATTACAACAAGATCATAAATATAGAAGCATTAACTACACTTGAAATTGCAAAACGTCAGATATTACCAGCTGTAATTAAATATCAAACTAAACTTGCAGAATCAATAAATGCTGTAAAAGCTACAGGATTAGATGCATGTGTAGGAGTTCAATCTGATTTATTAGTTAAAACTTCTAAACTTACTTCAAAATTAAGTGAAAATATTTCTCTTCTTGAAAAAGCAGTTGAAAAAGCTGATAACTTTGAAGGGGATATCTATGACTTAGGTATGATGTATAGATATGAAGTATTTGAAGAAATGAATAAGTTAAGAGCAGTTGCAGATGAACTTGAAACAATTGTGGACAAGGAATTCTGGCCATTACCAACATATGAAGATATGTTATTCAATGTTTAATATAGTGATATAGACTTA
>JBJEJM010000056.1:0-28126 GCA_051878075.1 Clostridium sp.
TTTTCAATTTTTTCTTCTGGCATTCTTTTAAAGTAACTCTTATCTTTCATAACTTTGTGAAAAGTTTTAGCAAGATTAGACCCGCTTACAACTTCTCCTTCTCTAATTATATCAAATATTTTTTCAAGTTTTTTTAATCCTATAGATTCAGTTCTATCTTTTTCATATTCTTTTTGAATATCTATAGAATCATAATTTTCATCAAAATCATATAATATACCATTCTTATTAAAAAGATAATTAATAACTGTAAAATCATTATTCCCAGAAAATGTAACAATGGCCTTTTTACCCTTGTTTTTCATTTTCATAAAATAATTTCTTGCAAGATATAAAATATCAATAGATTCTTCTTTATCTTCTATCATATATTGAGTTACTAATATTGATTTAATTTTAGGATTATATTCACATGCACCAAAAACACCTATGCATTTAGGTTTTTTGTAAACATAGTGCTCTAAATCAAAAAATACTAATTCCTCTGGATTATATTCCCTATTTACAGGTTTCATCATAAATTCTTTACTATATTCATCCACCTTCACTTTATTTTCACGAATAATCACAGTACCACTCTTTCCTATACAAACTGTATATCTTCAATATCTAAATTGTATATGACATCTTTTCTTTCAACAATAACATTAACTTTATCTATAAGATCTCTATCTTTTATTACTTTTTGTAAAAGTTCTTTTGTAGGATTCATACAATAAGGATGTCTAACCTTTTTAAACATAGTATAATCACCTGATGTATCTCCATATGCATAACTCTTATTTAGATCTATATCATACTTCTCTACAAAATGTTTAATTGCTTTTTCTTTACTTACACTATCCCACATTGGAACTACTTCACCTGTATAGTTGTTATTTTCATCGACAACATATCTGGCTCCAATATAATCTGTAAATCCATATTTTTCTGCCATTTCTTTTACTAATTCTGAAGGAGAGCCTGATATTATTATTAAAGTATGCCCATTATCTTTATGCCATTTTATTCTATCTCTAGTAAACGTATATACTCTATCACCTTTTTGTTCTACTATCTTTTTAGATATATATTCTATTCTGTATTTTTGTAACCCTTTTATAGATTCCATATAAATACCTATCATTTTTAAAAGATAATCATCATACTCTCCCTGTCTTTTATCCCATTTTAAATAATCAGGTCTTACATCGTTATACCATCTTTCTTCACCGATGATTTCATATTTAACCATTTTTTTAAATACTTCTGTTATAAGACCTTCTCTATAAAGAGTGCCATCTAAATCAAAAAAAGCCCCTACATTTGACATTAGTTCCACATCCTCTTTCGTATTATCATACAAATTATTATACTTTATTTTATACATACTTAAAAGTATGTATTTTTTCTTGTCTTATATATATTATATTTTATTAAGTAGTGCAATGGTACTACATATATTCAATTACCTATTTTTATTTATCAAGTTTTTCCCTTTTAACAAGTTCCTTATTTGATTCCTTAAATTTTTCTATAATTTTATTATAATAAATTCGTATTGTAGCCATAGTAGGAGATCCAAGTATCATGCCAATAGGCCCTAATATTCCCCCGCCTAAAGTAACTCCAAATATTATAGCTAATGGACTGACTCCTACTTTTTTCCCAATTAATTTAGGCTCAAGATACCATGCATCAAATTGCTGCAGTGCAAATAACATTATAGCAACTACAAGAGCCTGTATTAATGATGAGAATAATGTTACAACAGATGATACCACTATTCCTATCAATGGTCCAAAATAAGGTATCATATTAGTTATTCCAACTAATAATGCCAGTAATGGCGCATAAGGAATTCTAAGAACAATAAGACCTATCAACGCAATGCTTCCAATTATCATTGAATCAATAGCTTTTATACCAACATACATTCCTATCATTTTATTATATGTTCTTATAAAACTTAATAGCATTGTTCCTTTACTTTCCTTTAAAATCATGTATATTGTTGTTTTTGCTATTTTAACAATATTATTCTTTTCTAACAATACATAAATTGATATTAAAAACCCAAGTATTATGTTTACCAAATTAGAAGTTATTGATAATAAGTATAAAGCTAATCCCTGAAGAATATTCATAGAAAGCTCACCTATATGTGTTGTTACATTTTGAATCTGAGTCATAAAACCAGATTGTGTAATAAATTCATTAATTCTTTCATTAGATGTACATAAGTCAATAAATTGCTGTACTTTAATCATATAATTAGGAATTTCACCTGTAATATTCAATATACTATCAACTACGCTTGGTATTGTAAAAAATAATCCAACAAATACTACAGCAACTAAAATAAAATATGTGATTAGTATGGATACATTTCTTTTTATATGAAATTTTCGTTCAAAAAGCTTAACTACAGGATCTAAAACATATGCACAGATAAGTGCATAAATAAAAGGATTTAAAATAGTTATTAATTTCGATATTATACCAAAAAAGTATTGATAATTATCAATAATTTTGTACCCTGCTATGCCAATCAAAGCAAAAATTAAAATTTCCTTGTATTTGATATTTTTATTTACAGTCACTTCATAATCTCCTCTCCTAGTTTACTGATATTAATTATACCATATACATGTATTCATTTAACAACTATGCTGAAATTCATTGTTTTTCTAAAATAAAAAAAATAAAATATAGATAATATAAAAGAAATTTTCCAGAGAATTTATTAATTTCTTACAATAATAATTCCCCCGAAAAATTTCTTTATACTTCTGTTAAATTATAATTAAAATAAATGTTACATTTTTTCTACTACACCAATACCAAGTAATTCTAATCCATTTTTTATTACTTGAAGTGATGCTTTAACAAGATTTAATCTTGTTGCTTTTAAATCTTCATCATCTAAGTTTAATACTGAATGTGCATTATAGAATTTATTAAATCCTTTTGCAACTTCAATTACATATCTAGTTAAGATTGATGGTTCAAGTTTATCTAATGCTAAGGTTATAACATTATTAAAGTTTGCTATACTCTTAACTAATTCAAATTCTTCTTTTGAAGATAATTTGCTATAATCAACTTTTCCTGAACACTCACCAGCTCTTGTTAAGATGCTGTTTCCTCTTGCATATGCATATTGAACATAAGGACCTGTTTCTCCTTCAAACGAAAGAATTTCCTTCCAGTCAAATACGATATCTTTTTCTCTTGAATTTTTAAGATATGTAAAGATAACTGCACCAACACCTATTTTCTTAGCTACTTCTTCCTTATTCTTTATTTCTTCTTTGTCTTTTATTGCTTCCATAGTTTTTTCAACAGCTTCTTTTAATAAATCATCAAGAAGTACTATTGATCCATCTCTAGTTGAAAGTTTTCTATCTGCAAATTTAACTAATCCGAATCCTACATGTACACAGTCTTTTGCCCATTCATGTCCAGCAAGTTCTAACACCTTAAATACTTGTTTAAAATGAAGAGCCTGTGGAGTACCAACAACGTATATGCATTTATAGAAGTCATAAGTCTTCTTTCTATACATTGCAGCTGCTAAATCTCTTGTAGCATAGATTGAAGCACCATCTGCTTTTAATACGATACATGGAGGCATATTGTAATCTTCAAGCATTACTACTTGTGCACCATTACTTTCAACAAGCAATCCTTTTTCTTTTAATTCATCAACTACAACATCCATCTTATCATTATAGAATGCCTCACCATTTAATGAATCAAATTTAACACCTAAAATATCATATACTCTTTCAAATTCCTTTAAGCTTAAATCTCTAAATCTAGTCCAAAGAGCAGTAGCTTCTGGATCACCATTTTCTAAAGCTTTGAAGTTTGCTCTTGCTTCATCTTCTAAGCTAGGATCTTTTTTAGCTTCTTCATGGAATTTTACATATATTCTAAGAAGTTCATCTATTGGAGCCTTTTCTAAAGCTTCTTCGTCTACCCATCTGTGGTATGCACTTATAAGCTTACCAAATTGTGTTCCCCAGTCTCCTAGGTGATTTAATCCAACTGTATTATATCCTTCTTTTTTAAACATTTTATATAAAGAATTTCCTATTGCAGTTGTGAAAAGATGCCCTACATGGAATGGCTTAGCTATATTAGGTGATGAATATTCAACACATACAGTCTTTCCTTCTCCAACATTAGAAGAACCATAGTCATCTCCTTCTTCTAATACTTTATTTATTGTCTTTTCTGCAAATACTCCTTTATCTACAAAAAAGTTAAGATATGGACCTAGGTTTTCAATTTTTTCAAAACCTTCACTATCTATAAGACCTTTTAATTCTTCTGCTATCATATTTGGTGCTTTTCTCATAACCTTAGACAATTGGAAACATGGAAATGCATAATCCCCCATTTCTGGTTTTGGTGGAATTTCTATTAATTTTTCTATAGTTTCTACATCTAAATCTACATGCTGCTTTATTAAGTTTGCAATTTTAACTTTATAATCCATAATTACCTCCGTATTTCATAACTTATAACTAAACAGTTATCTTGAATAACCCATTCAGTTATTGATAGTTTTATTATATAAAAAAACGCCTCTTATATTACAAAGAGACGAATTATTCGCGGTACCACTCTATTTGCATATTAATAATATATATTAATACACCACTTTAATTTTAACGCAGATTTTATTCTGCGACTATCCCTACTCATTTCAGGAAGTTTCTCCAAGGCTCTGTTTCCTTTTAATTTATCCTGCCAGGCTCACACCATTCCCAGTTCGCTTAAGGAATCAATTAAAGTACTTTCCTCTTCATTGAATATTTCATATTAAAATTAACCTTAACTAATTATACAAATTGCTAAAAATGTTGTCAATAAATATTTTATTATATTATACTATATGCAAATTTAATAAATAAATTTAACAAAGTATTAGCTATAGGTGATATTACCCTCCATCCAAAAAAGAAGGCCAGCATTATTAATAAACCTTGATACCTATAACACATATCTTCAAAATCTCTGAATCTTCCTGGTTTTATATCTCTGACTAAACTAAATCCATCAAAACTTGGTATAGGAAGCAAATTAAATATTCCTAAACTAATATTTATCGATACTATATAAAATAACATAAGATATAATATCTGAGCTAAATCTCTAGGCATTACCCTATATAAAAATTTTGAATAAACTGCAAGTATAACTGCACCAATAATTGCTACAATAAAATTAGCAATGGGACCTGCAAGGCTTACTTTTAAATCATCTTTATAATAATTTTTAAAAGCACTCGCATTAACTTGTACAGGTTTAGCATAACCTATTCCTAAAAGCAAAACACATAAAAATCCAGCTGGATCTATATGCTTGACTGGATTTAATGTAAGCCTTCCTTGAAATCTTGCTGTTTTATCGCCTAACCTGTCTGCTACAATAGCATGACCATATTCATGAAAAGTAAATGCTACCAGTATAGCAGGAAGTGTTAAAATCTTAGTTAATAAAATACTCATTTTTTCCTCCTCATCTATTATGTTGATAATTAAAAACAGACTGTCGGATAAAACATTTAATTTTAACTTTTATACGACAGTCCTTTTTACTATTTATCTGATTTTTTTTCTTCAGATAATGATGTATATACTAATTTACCATTATTATCCGATGTAGCAATAAAATCTTCTTTTATTTGCACAAGTTTACCTTCATATTCAACTTCTACACCTGTTTTAAGATTTTTAACTGCACCCTTAAGATTATCATTAATCAATATTTCACTTTTATTATTGAAATATAAATCTGTTCTATTCACAACAGCATCTAATGTTATTGTCTGCCATGAAGAAGTATCTTCATCAACCTTTCCATAAATTATGCTGGCAATCTTTTCTCCATTAAGTTCACCAATATAAATAACATCATTTCTATCTATACCAAGAAGTGTCAGATTTTTATTTGAATTAAAAGTAAGCTGCTTATTTGGACTCGTTACATAAAATTTATTACTTATCTTATCTTCATAAACGAGTCTATCCACATGAGGTATTACCTGCATATTGCCTAATACACTAGCTTGAAGTGCTACCTTTTCCTTATCATTATTTATATCTATTCTATAGACTGTACTCTTAAGTCCGCCTTTATATATATCAACATAATAAACACTTGTAAATGTAGATTCTGTTATCTTTGTTACTTCCATATCATCTTCATAATTACAGATATCTGTAACATAACTTATTGATGAATCCTTAGGACTGTATGTAATAAGCTGAATTATCGGCTCACCATTTTTAACAACCTTTTCTGTTATCACAAGTCTATCTCTATCAGAAAGCCACTTATAATATAGTATTTCTCCATTATCTTCTGTTTTTACTTCTGATTTAATTCCTGTTTTAGTTTCCTCTATATATAAAACTTCATTTTCATAGTAAGTCAAATATTTTCCATTATAAGATATATTAACATTTTGTGCTCCACTCGGAATTTTTGCATTAATATCTTTTGTATTCTGTTTTTCTATATCCATTTTATTACTTTTAAAATGTGATGAATGTTGAAATACAAATTTATCTAAAATAAACAGTCCACCAATTTGTATTATTAAGGATAACATTGCCCAGGCAATTATCTTTTTATACAACTTCATACCATACTCTCTCCTTAAGTTTATTTAACAATAATTGCTGTTGGAATTGCTCTTTCACCCATACTATTTGAAGGTGTATTTCTAACTTCACCAGAATAATATAGTGTTGTTGATTTACCTCCATCAAGATTTAACGCATTAACAGCACCTAACTGATACATTATCTCCTGAGTTTCTTTTAAAGTTGCTCCAATACTTCCTACTCCTCTTCCATCGATAACCAGTAAAATAATTGCGCCATCCTGTCTCTGGCCTATTGCAGTTCTTGGTGCGATTCCCCATCCACCATCACCACTCATTGGTGTCATTTTACCATTAACAACTAATGTTGGTCCAAAACTTAATGCTTCCTGAATATTTCTTTCCTGTAGATCCTTAAGTGAATACTTACCTACAATCATTACACCTTGTTTGTCAATTCCTAGAAGTTCTGTTTTATTGTCTTCTCCCATATCATTATGAATTATTTTTCCTTCACTCATAACTATACCTGATGGAATTCCACCATTTCCAGTCCATTGAGAAGTTGATGACTGATCTACAAATGCACCTCCATTTACAGCTGCAACAGCATTATAATTTTCAGCAATCTGAGAAGTAGTTTGACCTTCTTCATTTAATTTTGCTGTGTGTCCAACCTTAACTCTTGTAGGATCTTTTACTACAAGATAGTATCCTGTAAATTTAGGATTATCTGCAAGTTCATAAAGCTCTATAGTATCATCTTTTACTTTTGGTATGTTTATTTCAGATGTATTAGTAGTTTCATCTGTTTCTTCTATGGTATTTTTACCTAAAATTTTATTTATCTTTTCCTCAGATAAGAACCAAGTTGCCAGATACTGATGAGTCATAGATGTCATTGCTGCACCGACATATGTACTTTTTGCATTTTCAAAAGGTCCATATAAAAGTAAAAATGGAGCTGTGCATGCTGTAAATACAAATTCAAATAGGAAAAACATAATAAGTGTCTTCCAAGAAGTCTTTTTACCTGTTTTTTTTACTTTTTTATTATTTGCTTTTGATTTATGCTTTGCTTTTTTCCCGCCTATATTTTTGTTGCTTGTATGTTTATTCATAACAATATCCTCTCTAAAATAACTGTTCTATAGTTATCGCTTTAAAAATATACCAAATCTTATTATATATTATTTATATTTAAATTACAATAATACTGCTATTCAAGACTTATGTAAATTTCTCTAAAAAATTAACGTAAACCTTATCATAAAATATTATCATAGCAATAAATTTTCCACAATTTCATTACTTTATTTTTATTTACAATCTTTGATTACATATTATGATATAATTTCTTAGGGAGGCGATTATTTTAATGGAAGATAAAATTTTAAAAATATTAAAAACGTCAAAAGAATATGTTTCTGGTGAATCTTTAAGTTCATCTTTAAATGTATCCAGAACTGCTGTCTGGAAACATATTAAAAATTTAAAAAATAAGGGATATATTATTGAAGGTATATCAAATAAAGGATATAAACTGCTTTCTTCTCCTGATAAAATCAATAAAGTTGATTTATTAAAAAAACTTAAAACAAAAAAAATAGGACAAAATTTTATCCATTTTGATTCTGTTGATTCAACAAATATTAAAGGCAGACAGCTAGCAAAAGAAAACTGTCCTGATGGTACACTTATAGTTGCAGAAGAACAGACAGGTGGAAGCGGACGTTTTAAAAGAAAATGGCATTCTCCTAAAGGAGGTATTTGGTTCAGTTTAGTACTAAAACCTCATATACATACTTCTGAAGCCCCTAAAGTAACACAAATTGCAGCAGCATGTATATATAAAACATTAAAAGAATTTAATATAGACTCAAGAATAAAATGGCCTAATGATATCCACTTAAATGGGAAAAAATTATGTGGAATTCTTGGAGAAATGAATTGTGATATGGACAGTATAAATTACCTGGTTTTAGGTATAGGTATGAATATAAATTTAGATATAAATGTATTCGAGAAAGATATTCAGGATATTGCTACATCACTAAAATCTGAATACAAAAAAGATTTTGATAGAAATGAACTGTTAGCAATTTTTTTAAATAATTTTGAAACTGAATATGAAAAATTTATTGATACTTTAAATATGGAAAATACAATAAATATTTGTCGTGAACATTCTGATATCTGGGGTAAAAAAGCTAAACTTATAACATTTAATAAAGAGGAGCTTGTAACATGCATATCATTGTCTGACCAAGGTAATCTTATAGTAAAGGATTCAGAAGGAAAAGAAAAAACTGTATTATCAGGTGAAATAAGCTTTAGAATATAAAACTTATTTCACTTAATATCATAAGTTAACAGTTATTAATGTTTATTTTTTAGAAATATTCTATTAAATTTCATTATTAACTGTTAACTATTATTTTTATTAAAGAAGTGTTATGCCATTTTCTTTGCATATGTTTAAATTTTTATCATCCCATATAGATGATTGCACTTCACCTATATGTGCTTTTCTTAAGAAATACATACAGATTCTAGATTGCCCTATTCCTCCACCTATTGTATAAGGTAACTCTCCATTTAGAAGCATCTTATGGAATTTAAGTTCTCTTCTATCATCACATCCTGCAATAGAAAGCTGTTTATCTAAAGCTTCTTCATCTACTCTTATTCCCATTGAAGAAACTTCAAAAGCTCTATCTAAAATTGGATAATAGAATATTATATCTCCATTTAAAGTCCAATCATCATAATCAGGAGAACGTCCATCATGCTTTTTACCTGATTTTAAGGCTCCTCCAATCTGCATTATAAATACTGCCCCTTTTTCTTTTGCAATAATATTTTCTCTTTCTTCTGGAGTTTTGTCTGGATATTTATCTTCAAGTTCCTGAGTAGTTATGAAGAAAATATCTTCTGGAAGGAATTTATCTTCTTTTATTAAATTAGTGCAGGCAAATTCCTCTAATCTTTTAAAAGTTGAATATATTTTTTTAACTACTGATTTTAGTGTTTCTATATTTCTATCTTTTTTATCAATGATTTTTTCCCAATCCCATTGATCAACATATATAGAATGAAGATTGTCCAATTTCTCATCTCTTCTTATAGCATTCATATCAGTATATAATCCTTCACCGATCTTAAAACCATATCTGTAAAGACTATATCTCTTCCATTTTGCTAATGAGTGTACAATTTGTACTTCCTTTTTGCTTTCTAACAAATCAAAGCTTACAGGTCTTTCAACTCCATTTAAATTATCATTGATACCAGTATCAGGTTCAACAAATAATGGCGCTGAAACCCTTGTTAAATTTAAATTTTCCGCTAAAGCTTTTTCAAAAAAATCTTTAATTTTTTTAATATGAATTTCTGTTTCAATTAATGAATATTTGCTCTTGTAATTCTCTGGAATAATTAATCCCTCAATTTTCATATATTTGCCCCCTTAAAATTTATCAGCTGACTTAAGTAAAAATATAATAACTTTAATATATTATGCTTTATATCTATGTTTTAGCTTATCTTATCTATAGCAATTTTATAACTAAATAGACAAATTTTGCAGTCATATAAAAATAGATCAAGACTGATTATTACAATCTTGATCTATAGTCAGCTTTTCTATTTAATAATTTTATAAAAAAACATCACTTTTGTCAAATTTTATGTAAAATATTTTTCTTATTTTTAAAATTCTCTAATTATTTATTTAATACTTTTTGTATATTTTCTTTTAATACTTTTGCTGAATCTTGTAATTTTTTAAGTTCTCTTTCATCATTTATTACAGGACTTACTATTCTTACAGCACCTTTACTATTAACAACAGTTGGAACTGCTAAATAAACATCATCTATTCCATATTGACCTTCCATAAGACTTGAAACAGTTAATATAGTATTTTCATCTCTTAATATTGCTTCAACTATTCTTGTTGTTGCAAGACCTATAGCAAAGTAAGTAGCACCTTTTCTGTTTATTATTTCGTAAGCTGCTTTTACAACATCTCTTGCAATTACATCCTTAATTTCGTCATCCCATTCAAGATCAAATTTCTTAGTGTATTCATCAAAACTTTCACCTGCTATACTTGCAGTACTCCAGCTTACAACTTCACTATCACCATGTTCTCCTAATACGTAAGCATGAACATTATTATTGTTTACATTTAGATATTTACCAATTACATATTTTAATCTTGAAGTATCTAATACTGTTCCTGAAGCAATAACTCTTTCTTTAGGGAATCCTGATAATTTATAAGTGATATAAGCTAATACATCACAAGGATTTGATACTACTAATAATATAGCATTTGGACTTGCTGCTGCTATTTCAGGAATAAACCCTTTAAATATATTATAATTCTTTTCAATAAGATCTAATCTTGTTTCTCCTTCTTTTTGGGCTGCTCCTGCTGTAATAATAACTATATCTGAATCTTTAGTTTCACTTATATCTCCTGCGTATACATTCACTGGTTTTACAAAAGATGTTCCATGAACTAAATCCATAACTTCACCCATTGCTTTATCCATATTGATATCACATACACAAATTTCTGTAGCTACTCCGCTATTCATTAATGCATACACAGTAGTTGCTCCAACAAAACCTGCTCCTATAACTGATACTTTACGTTTTCTTTCCATTTTTTTGTCCTATTACTGAAAATTTATAAAAGTTTATAAAATCATTTAAATAAAACTTTATTATATATGAATACTAAAATTTTAATAATTTATTTCTAACTCTTATAATGTTACCTGCTTTTCAGTAATTATCTCCTTTCTTATTTCATTAAATACTCTACGTTGTAACCTACGCTTTCAAATTTGTTATTTTTAAGTTTTATTTATATTTTTTAAGGCTTATCAATATGATTCTGTATTGATAAATCCTTAATTTCTTTTTAATTGCTTATAATTTTTAAATTATATAATTAGTTACTAATAATATTATTATTTGTACTATAACAAATTATTATTCGTATACGTTTTCATATTATTATTTCTAAAATAACTATTAAATAATAATCGTTCTTTATTATATCGCATTTGAAATTTATCGTAAATACTATATAATTAATTTTATCAAGTTAATAATTATTCTTACTATATTCGATATAATTGGAGGGAAAACTTTAATGAAATTATTATTTTTTGATACAGAAACAACAAGTATCAAACCGGGAAGCATATGCCAGCTGAGCTATATTACAGTAGATGCAAGTGCAAAACCTCAAATCACTACAGGAAAAAACTTCTTTTTCACTGTAGATGAAATGGACCCTTCTGCAGAAGAAGTTCACGGTTTTTCATTAGAAAAACTATATGAATTATCTGAAGGACAGTATTTTGAAGATTTAGTTTTTGATTTTATAAATGATTTTAAAGAAGCAGATTTTATTATCGGACATAATGTGAACTTTGATATAAAATTCTTGAAACATGAATTATTTACATTAGGAGAATTATTTGAACCTAAAAATATTTTCTGTACAATGGCATATTATAAAAATATATGCAGAATACCAAAAGCTAATGGAGATATAAAAAATCCTAAATTATCAGAAGTAATAGAATGGCTTAATATATCCGAAAAGCAGATAGCAGAAACTTCTGAAAAACTCTTTGAAGGAAGCGGTAATTATCATGATGCCCGATTTGATACTGCTGCAACATATCTTACTGTTATAGAAGGATTAAAAAAAGGATATATTCCTAGAGGATATTTCACAAATCTTCTTAAACAGCAGGAAAATTAAAAACAGTTGATAAGTTAAAAGTTTTGGGTGATATCCTTTAAAGGATTTCTTCCTTAACTATTAACTATCAACTAATTAACCTATCAGCTGATTAAGAATTGTATTCCCCAAATAATTCTTCCTGATATTGTTTACACAAATCTTTATCCATAGCTTCTATACCTTCTAATGGATATCTGATCTTCATTACTTCATATTTATTAACTCCTAATAAATGATAAGGAAGTAATTCAACTTTTTCTATATTAGGTATTGTATCAATATATTTCTTAAGACCTTCTAAATATTCTCTGCTGTCAGTAAACCCAGGTACAACCACTTGTCTTATCCACATCTTTGTATTATTTCGCTTCATAGCTTCAAGAAATTTTAATGTTTCATCAATTTCCATTAAAGTAATGTCCTTATATCCTTCTCTTGTATAATGTTTAATATCATATAAAACAAGATCAGTATATTTTAGGATTTCATCATAATCGCCAAAACCATAACCTGAAGTATCCAGACATGTATTTATCCCTCTTTCTTTACATAACTTTAATACTTCTAATAAAAATTCAGGCTGTCTTAATGGATCTCCTCCTGAAAAAGTTACTCCGCCTCCACTTGATGCAAAATAACTTTTGAATCTTGCTATCTTATCAACAAGCTCCTCTGGAGTATATTCTTCTCCACCATTTGGAGTCCATGTATCAGGGTTATGGCAGAATTTACATCTCAATGAGCAGCCTTGAAAAAATATAACTACTCTTATTCCTGGACCATCTACAAGTCCCATGCTTTCAACTGAATGAATTTTTCCTTTAATCATCACTTTTTCACCTTTATTATCATTTGATTTTTATTTATTATACTATTATTTTTCACTTTATTTCTAGACACTTTCATTATTTTCTTAAAATTAAAGTAGAATCCTGGATATTAAAACACTATCCAAGATTCTACACTAATTCTTCTTAATTATTTTATCTTTTGTAAGTATATGAAGTTAAAACTACATTTTTTCGTGGAATGTTCTGTTTATAACATCTAATTGTTGTTCTCTTGTTAATTTAATAAAGTTTACAGCATATCCTGAAACTCTGATAGTTAATTGAGGATATTCTTCTGGATGTTCCATAGCATCTAATAATGTTTCTCTATTAAATACATTAACATTTAAGTGATGAGCATCTTGACCGAAGTATCCATCCATCATAGCACTTAAGTTAGTTATTTGTTGTTCTTTAGATTTTCCTAATGCATCTGGTACAATTGAGAATGTATTAGAAATACCATCTTGAGAATGTTCATATGGAAGCTTAGCAACTGAGTTTAATGATGCTAATGAACCACTGTTATCTCTTCCGTGCATTGGGTTAGCCCCTGGTGCGAATGGTTCACCTGCTTTTCTTCCACATGGAGTAGTACCAGTCTTCTTACCATAAACAACGTTAGAAGTTATAGTTAATACTGATTGAGTGTGGTATGCATTTCTGTAAGTCTTGTTCTTTCTGATCTTGTTCATCATGTTTTCAACTAAGAATACAGCTATGTCATCAACTCTGTTATCATCATTTCCGTATTTAGGGAAATCACCTTCAACTTCAAAGTCTACAGCTATACCTTCTTCATTTCTTATTGGTTTAACTTTAGCATATTTAATAGCTGAAAGTGAGTCAGCACAAACTGAAAGTCCAGCTATACCACAAGCCATTGTTCTAAATACATCTCTGTCATGTAAAGCCATTTGTAAGCTTTCATATGAGTATTTATCATGCATGTAGTGAATTACATTTAATGTATTAACATAAAGGTTAGCTAACCAGTCTGTCATAACATCGAATTTTTCCATTACTTCATTGTAATCTAAGTATTCAGAAGTTATTGGTTCCATCTTAGGTCCAACTTGTACTCCTGACTTTTCATCTCTACCACCATTTATAGTGTAAAGTAAAGTCTTAGCAAGGTTTACTCTTGCTCCGAAGAATTGCATTTGCTTACCAACTCTCATTGCAGATACACAACAAGCGATAGCATAATCATCTCCCCAGTATGGAGCCATTAAATCATCATTTTCATATTGAACTGAACTTGTATCAATAGATACCTTAGAACAGAAATCTTTAAATCCTTTAGGTAATCTTGTTGACCATAATACAGTTAAGTTTGGTTCTGGTGATGGTCCTATAGTGTATAGTGTATTAAGAATTCTGAATGAGTTCTTAGTAACTAAAGTTCTTCCATCTAATCCCATACCAGCTATTGATTCAGTAACCCAAGTTGGATCTCCTGAGAATAAATCGTTGTATTCTGGAGTTCTTAAGAATTTAACTAATCTTAATTTCATTACGAAATGGTCGATTATTTCTTGAGCTTCTTCTTCAGTTATAACTCCATTTTGTAAATCTCTTTCAATGTATATGTCTAAGAATGTAGACGTTCTACCAAGTGACATTGCAGCACCATTTTGTTGTTTGATTGCTGCTAAATATCCAAAGTATAACCATTGAACAGCTTCTTGAGCATTGCTTGCTGGAGCAGATATATCTATTCCATAGCTTAATGCCATTTCTTTAAGTTCTTTTAATGCAACTATTTGATCAGATATTTCTTCTCTTAATCTGATAACTTCTTCATCTATAGTAGTTACTTCTAATGATTTCTTTTGTGCTAATTTATCTTCTATTAATCTATCAACACCATATAAAGCAACTCTTCTGTAGTCACCTATGATTCTTCCTCTACCATAAGCATCTGGAAGTCCTGTAACGATACCTGATTTTCTAGCTAATCTCATTTCATCTGTGTAAGCATCGAAAACCCCTTGGTTGTGAGTCTTTCTATATTTAGTGAATATTTCAGAAATCTTAGGATCAACTTCAAATCCATAAGCCTTAGCTGCATTTTCAGCCATTCTTATTCCACCTTCAGCCATAACAGCTCTCTTTAAAGGTGCATCAGTTTGAACTCCTACGATTTTTTCTATTGCTTTATCTATATATCCTGGTGCATAAGCATTTATTTTTGATGCTGTTTTAGTATCAACATCTAAAACTCCACCATTTTCTCTTTCTTTTTTAAATAACTCACTTACTTCAGCCCATAGCTTAGTAGTATTTTCACTAGCTCCAGCTAAGAAAGAATCATCACCTTCATAAGGAGTGTAGTTAAGTTGAATAAAGTTTCTTACATCAACACTTTTTTGCCATTGTCCACTTTTAAACCCATCCCATTGTTTAAACATATAGTTTCCTCCTTTGTTTTGTATATACATATTTATATATCGTTCATTTATACAAATCTTTATATACAAATTTTTTAATGAATTATACAAGACTTTAAATACTTTGTTAAATCATTTTCAATATCATTGTAATATAAAATCGACAAATTGAAAAGTTTTTTTTAAAAATAATCAAAAATTTATTTTTTTTTTATATTTTTTATAATGTCTATATGATTATATTTATATTTATATATATAATACTAAAATTATCTTCTTTAAATTAATATCTACCCTCATTTTTTTGTTATTTTTTTATCAATGTTTTCTGTCTATATTTTCTGACTATTCATTCAAATGTTTTTATTTTTTTCATAATTCAATTTTTATTATATTTCAATAAATAAAAAAAGAGACTGTAATTAACAGTCTCTATCTTGATTTTACTAGTTTATTATTAATATCAACAAATAATTATTATCCATAATAATTATTTAAAAATAATGTAAATTGCAATTTATCTTGTAAAAAACCATCATATAATATTTTTATTATGCGTAAGATTTGTCGTTATATTATCAATCTACTCTTTTCAAAAAATGATATAATTCTAAATTTTATCTTACTTGTATACTATTTTTTTTATACTAGAAACAGATAAGCAATAAGTTTTTGCAAGTAACTCTTTACTTTTTCCTTTTAAAAATTCTTTCCTTATTTGATCATTTCTCTGCTTAGTATATTTTCTAGTTCCAGAATTGCTTCCCCATGACGCTCTTAATCCCTTTTCCTTTGGGATGTATATATACTGACCTTGTATATATTTTTGAATTTGTTCTAATAGCTCTGCTGGCAGAACATCATTTGCTGCTGTATATTTCATTTTTTCCACTCCTTAGATTTGTTCTAGGTATGCAGAATCTATAAAATATACTAGATAGCTATTCTAATACAATTAAAAGTACAGCCACCTCTCTGTTTTTTTAGATTCCACAAAATTATTTAGTTTAAAAATATTGTCCATCATATTTTTCCTCCTTTCTTTTTGTGTTGTTACTATATTATACCATAACTAATTTATTTTTCCACTAAATTTAAAAATTATTTTAATCTATATCTATATACACTAATTATTTGCTGCAATCTATAGTCATCATATGTTTTCTTATAATACCTTCTCATATTGTATTCTCTTAGCATTGCTTTTTCTTTTAAATGCTTTCTTTTGTCTAATATTCTTAATAATATTCTCTTTATCATACTTCACCATAATATAAAAAAATACTTACCTCATTCCGTATTTTTTATACATCCTTTCTTTAATTTTTCTTTTACCCCTATATTATTAATAATCATACTTATATACCTCCTATTTACATTGATTCCACAAATAGTATACATCTTGACATATAGAAAAATAAAGCTAAGACTTTATACAGAATAATTTTTTATCCTAAATCGCTTACTAACTAATAACAAAGGCGCTGTTTCCAGTTCCTTTAGAATCAAGCTAAAAAAAACTATGTAACTTAAAGAATTAATATTACTTAAGATAAGCATTCTAAAATCCTATAATTGCCTGAGAAATAAAAATTGCCCTTATTAAAATCATTATGATTTTAATAAGGGCAATTTACTTATAAATTATTTTGCACCATATTGTTTATAGTATTCATCAATTCTTGCTTTAATTTCATCATCTATAATAACTTTTCCATTTATCTCTTTATTATATAAGTATTCTATAACTTCAGCCATAGTAACTATTGCACAAGTCTTAAATCCAAACTTTTCTCTTATTTCAACTAATGCAGATTGTTCTCCCTGGCCTCTTTCCATTCTATCTACTGAAATTATAAGTCCTTTTACATTTACGTCTCCCTGACTCTTTAATATAGGCATTGTTTCATAAATTGAAGTTCCTGCTGTTGTAACATCCTCAACTATAAGTACTTTATCTCCATCCTTTAATTTACTTCCTAAAAGAATTCCCTTATCTCCATGATCCTTAACTTCTTTTCTATTTGAACAGTATTTAACATCTATATCATATTTGTTTGATAATGCAATTGCTGTTGTAACTCCTAATGGAATACCCTTATATGCTGGCCCAAATAATATGTCATAATCTTCACCAAAGTTTTCTTTTATTGCTTCTGCATAAAATTCTCCAAGTCTGCTTAACTGGCTTCCTGTTTGATAATTTCCTGTGTTAACAAAGAAAGGTGTTTTTCTTCCACTCTTAGTAACAAAATCTCCAAATGTTAATACTCCACATTCAATCATAAAATCAATAAATTCTTTTTTATACGCCTTCATTGCTAATTCCTCCGTTAAATTAATATTAATATATATTTTAAAATCAAAGCAGCTGAACTACACTTATTCAATTAATAACTTTAGGATAATATCCATTATTGCTGAATAAATCAGTCACCATCCTAAACTACTACACTATACCTACTATATCGTTTATATCTTTAATTCCCTGCTCTTTTAGAAATGATTCCATTTCCTCAATTATTTCTTTTCCTGCCATTGGATTAATAAAATTAATTGTTCCTATTTGAACAGCACTAGCTCCTGCCATCATAAATTCAATAGCATCTTTTCCACTTGAAATTCCTCCAAGACCTATCACTGGAATGTCTACTGCTTTAGAAACTTCATAAACCATTCTAAGGGCAATTGGTTTTACAGCTGGACCAGAAAGACCTGCTGTAACATTGTTAAACACAGGTTTTCTCTTATATATATCTATTGCCATACCTTTTAATGTATTTATAAGTGAAATTGAATCTGCTCCAGCTTCCTGACATTTAACAGCCATATCAACTATATCTTCCGCATTAGGCGATAATTTAACCATTAAAGGCTTTTTAACTATAGATTTAATTTCTTTGACAACATCATATGCAACATTTGACTTTATTCCAAATGCCATTCCTCCATGTTTAACATTAGGACATGATATATTAAGTTCTATCATATCAACATCAGTTTCATTTATTTTAGTTACAGCTGCAACATAATCTTCAATACATCCGCCACCAATATTGGCTATAACATTAGTTCCCAGCTTTCTCATCTTAGGAAGTTCTTTTTCTATAAAGGCATCTATACCTGGATTATTAAGTCCTACAGAATTCATCATTCCTGAAGGTGTTTCATATACTCTAAGTCCATCATTTCCATCTTTGGGATTGATTGTAAGACCTTTTGAAGATATGCCTCCTAATATCCCTACATCATAAAAATTATTATATTCTGCTCCAAAACCAAAAGTCCCCGATGCAGCAATTACAGGATTTTTAAATTCTACCCCATTTATATTTACTTTCATCATTTTTATATCCCCCTATCCTATAATTCCACATAATATCCATCAAATACAGGACCATCTTTGCATGTTCTTTTGTTTCCATCTTTCGTCTTACATGTACAAACAAGACAAGCACCGACACCACAAGCCATATGTTTTTCCATTGATACATATACACTGACATTCTTTTCTTTGCACATTTCAACTACTTTTTTCATCATAATTTCAGGACCACAACATAATACTGTATCATATTCTTCAACATTTAAAAGATCAGTTACAAATCCCTTGTATCCATGCTTTCCTGTATTAGTAGATATTTTTATATTATTAACATAAGGTTCAAATTTATCTACTAAGTAAATTTCATCTCTGAAGCCTGAATATAGATCAATAACTTCATTTCTATTTTTAGCTCTTAATCTCTTAGCTAATTCAAACATAGGTGCAGTACCTATTCCTCCAGAAACTAATGCAACTTTTCCATAATCCTTTTCTAAGTCAAATCCATTTCCTAATGGACCAGTTAAATTTATTTCATCATTTTCTTTCAGCCTGGAAAATTCTTTTGTTCCATTGCCTACTACTGCATATAAAAAAGTGAGCTTATTTCCATCTTTTTCACATATGCTTATAGGTCTTGGAAGAAGTGTTGTTCCATTAAGTTTTAACATATAAAATTGTCCAGCTTTAATCTCACTGTTATCTTCCACAACTAATTTAAATATATCTTTTGAAATTTCCTCATTAGAAAGCACCTTAGCACTTCTATATGTAATAGCCATTTTTACCCCTCCAAATATTATTTAATCTGCTTAAAACCACTAAGTGGAAACCATCTATTTATAACAATAAACACTTTAAACTAAGCTCTTACGGCATTTCTTATTGCATCTCTCATTTTTATTGCTTCTTCTCTTGCACATACTGCAAAATCCTCTTCTGGTCTTCCAGCTTTTTTATATGCAAGAAGTATTCCCCTTGATGAATTTACAACTCCACCATTTCCATTATTTAAATATAAAGCTACATCTTCAGCAGTTCCTCCCTGCGCACCATAGCCTGGTATTAAAAAGAACATATTGTTATAGTTTGCTCTTATCTTCTTTCCTTCATCAACATGAGTACATCCTATAACTCCGCCAATAGCAGTATATCCACATTTTCCTGTACAATTTTTGCTTAATTCTGTAATCTTATCAGCTACAACTTCATAAACTTTCTTATTATCTGTAGTATCAAGATATTCTATATCTTCTGCACCAGGGTTTGAAGTTCTAACCAAACTGAACACACCCTTTTTTCCACTTTCCAAATAAGGCATATATGGTTCTATACTATCCATTCCCATATAAGGACTTAATGTTATAAAATCAGCTTCAAAATCTCCTTCAAAGTGAGCCTTAGCATACATTTTTGCTGTAGCCGCTATATCTCCTCTTTTAATATCAGCTATTATTATTTCATCCTTTTCTCTTAAATACTCTAAAGTCTTTTTATATGCAGTTAATCCTTCTAATCCTAAAGCTTCATAATATGCAATCTGAACTTTAAAGCAAGCTGCCACATCATATGTAGAATCTATAATTTGTTTATTAAATTCAAATATTGCTTCTCCTGGAGTTTTTCCATTTTTTATATGTTCTGGCACATAATCTAAAGCTGTGTCAAGTCCAACACAAACAACTCCTCTTTCTTCTACTCTGTTATATAACTTATCTATAATACTGTTTGTCATTTAAAGTTCCTCCTGAATTCTTTTAATTTTAATACATATTATTGCTTTACTATCTTATTAATTCCATAAGAAAAAATTTATTAAGCTATTCAATCATGCTGGATATTAGGAATACTAATTCTTTTTATATTTTATAACTCCACCTTTAACTGTAGCTAAAATTTCTCCATAAAACTCCATTCCTTCAAATGGTGTATTTCTTCCTTTTGATAAAAACTCATTTTTATTGACTTTTATCTTTTTATCTATATCTACTAAAACCAAATCTCCGTCTGTACCGATACTTATCTTTCCTTTGTTCATACCTAGAAGCTGTGCTCCATTATAAGACATAAGCTGACTTAATTTATTTAATGAAATTCCATTTTCTTTTACAAGCTTTGTATAGCAGATTGGGAAAGCAGTTTCTAATCCAACCATTCCAGGTGAACCATTTTTCTTTTCCTCTTCTGTATGTGGTGCATGATCAGTTCCTATTGTATCTACCATTCCAAGCTTAATAGCTGAAATTATAGCATCTACATCTTCTTTTTCTCTTATTGGCGGATTTACCCTGTAATCATTTATATCTCTTGTAAGCCCAATATGGTGTGGTGTAATTTCAAGAGTTATATTTGCTCCACTCATTTTTCCATCAATAATATATTTTATACTTTCCTTTGTGCTGACATGACACATATGAAGTCTTGCTCCACTTATTTTTGCAAGCTCTACATCTCTAAGTGTCATCATATTTTCAGCTACTCTCATATCAACCTTTGAAAATTCTGGTGATTCAGCATGAGACATTATAACCCAGTTATTTTCTTTTGCAACTTTCATTGCTTGAAGCATTGTATTTGAATTTGATACTCCTACCCCATCATCTGAAATTGCTTTTATTTCTGTATCATTTTTTAGTTCTTCAAGATGTGATAACGTAACTCCATCAAAATCCTTAGTAATGGAAACACATTGATGTACATCAATCAAATCAAGTTCTCTGCTTTTATTTCTTACATATTCAAGAATTTCTTTTGAAGAACATATAGGCTTGGTATTCGCCATAAGGCATACTCCTGTATATCCGCCTCTAAGAGCTGCCTTTGAACCTGTTTCTATATCTTCTTTCCAAGTAAGACCTGGATCTCTAAAATGAGCATGTGTATCTATAAATGAAGGCATAAGCACTTTACCGTTTCCTTCTAATACTTCTGCATTTTCTTTATGTAAATTAACTCCGATTTCATTTATCAATCCGTTTTCTATATAAATATCTCCAGTAAAATCCTGTGATAAATCAATCATTCTAACATTCTTTATTAATAACCCCATAATTACACATTCCTCCAACTACAGTTTTGTTATTGTATCGCAATATTCACATCTATAACGTCCTGTTTCTCTGTCAACTAATACAAATGAATGTGGCACATAATTTTCCACACCAGTTATACAGCTTGGATTCTTACATCTGATAATATTCTGAACTCTTTCTGGAAGTTTAGGTTTTACCTTATTCACAATAACTTCTTCTCTAACTTCACAAATTGTTATTGTTGGTGAAAGAAGACCTAATACTGTATAATCAAGCTTTTCACAATTTTCTATTTTAATTATATCTTTTTTGCCTAGTTTCTTACTATCAGCCTTTATTATTAATGCTACACTATAATCTTTTTTATCAAGTTCAAGGTAATTAAATATTTTAACTCCTTTTCCTGCTTCAATATGATCTATTACAATCCCATTTTTTATACTTGTTATCTGTAACATTTACATCACCCCCAAAAGTTTTATCATAAGAGCCATTCTTACATACATTCCATATTCCGCCTGTTTAAAGTAACACGCTCTCTTATCATCATCTACTTCATATGATATTTCATTTACCCTTGGAAGCGGATGCATAACAATCATATCTTTTCTTGCCATATCCATCTTTGTCTTGTCTAATATGTAACTGTCTTTAAGTCTTAAATATTCCTCTTCATTAAAGAATCTTTCTTTCTGGATTCTTGTCATATATAGAATATCTAAATCACTTATTACATCTTCTAATTTTTCTACTTCTTTATATTCTATATTATTATTTTTAAGTATTTCTTCTCTTATATACTGAGGTATAGAAAGTTCTTTAGGCGATATTAGAATAAATTTATTATTTGAATATCTTGACATTGCTTTGATTAATGAATGAACTGTTCTTCCGAATTTTAAATCTCCACATATACCAATTGTATGGTTATTTAATCCATCCTTTAAACTTGATATTGTAAGTAAATCCGTTAGAGTCTGAGTTGGATGCTGATGTCCTCCATCTCCAGCATTTATGATAGGTACACTTGAATAAAGGCTTGCAACTTTTGCTGCACCTTCTTTAGGGTGTCTCATTGCAATAATATCTGAATATATTGATACCATTTTTATAGTATCAGCAAGGGTCTCACCTTTTGCAATTGATGTAGAATTAGGCTCTGAAAATCCCAGTATCTTCCCACCAAGTCTCATCATTGCAGCTTCAAAGCTCAATCTTGTTCTTGTACTTGGTTCATAAAATAAAGTTCCTAATATTTTTCCATCACATATATGTGCGAACTTTTGGGGATCTGCCATTATTTGATGTGCTAAATTGAATATTTCTTCTAATTCTTCTACTGAAAAGTCTCTAGGTTCTATTAAATGTCTAATTTCTTTTGTCATTATTTATCACTCCTTCTTAACCTCTCTGTGTTAATTTAAAGGCAGGAAATTATATAAAAAGCCTTCCTATTTTAAAGGAAGGCATATTAATCCTAATGTATACACATTTCTATATAACTTCCTTATTGATCTCTCTGAATCAAATTAAAGGTTATTCTTTGTGTAAGGATAACACTTATTTTTTATTGTGTCAATATTTATTCATATGAAAATTTAAAATTGATATTTTAAGTTTATATTCAATATTTTATTCTTCAATTTGTATTTAGTAATTGAAAAAGGCCCCTGTGCAGAGCCTTCCTATTAAAAATTATTTATAACAGTATCCCACATCATCTTGCCACATTTTGCTAATGTTACAGTTCCATATACACTATTTGGGATTCCCATTGAAAGAACTGTAAATGTAAATGTTCCTTTTTCCATACGAAGTATTGCTGTATCATTTTCAACACCGCTTTTATCTCCTGTTTTACTTGAAATTTCATATTTTAAATCATCAGGTATATATAATGCTAATTTATTTTTTAATTGCTGTCTCTGCAAAATATCTATAAGCATAGTACTATTTTTTTCATTTAAGAAATCCGCATTATTTAGTATTTTCCATATTTTACACAAATCTAAAGCACTAGTTATATTTTCAATACCATTCCTTATAGACACTTCATCTGAAGTTTTTCTATTAAGTCTAGTATTTTTCAATCCCATACTTTGTATATTTTCATTAATTGTATCCATTCCAACAATATCAATAAGTTTATTTGCAGCTGTATTATCACTTTGAATAAGCATTGCAACTAATAATTCAAAAAATGTATAATCCCTTTCTGAAAATTCATGTATTATTCCAGTACCATATACTTTATCTTCTTCATTTATTGTTATTTTATCTAAAAAAGACCCTTTTCCATCCTCAATATATTTGATAGCCGAAACAGCTATGGGAAGCTTCATGCATCCTGCAGCTATCATTTGAACATTTTCATTATATCCATAACAAAATTCACTTTCTAAATCCTCAAAGAAAAATGAATATGTTCCTATTCTTGTCTCTAGATATTTTTTAATTTCTTTCATAAACCCACCACTTTCTAAAGAATTAATTTTGCTCCATAAAGCATACCTTGTAATTAATTAAATTTCTCTATTTTGTTAATCTGCAAATGATATTCCTATTTTTTTCGCTGTTATCACTAATTCTCCTTCAGGATCTACATTTTTATTATTTCCAATAACATTTTCGAGGCTGTCATATGTTATTTCATTACCCTTTAAGCATACCATCTTGCCAAATTTACCTTCTTTAATAAGCTCTACAGCTGCAACACCATACCTTGTAGATAGTATCCTGTCAAATGTACATGTAGTTCCCCCTCTCTGTAAATGACCAAGTACAGTACATCGTACCTCTCTTTCCTTCACCAGCCTTTCTAAATCTTCAGCTAATTTGTTGCCAATACCTCCAAGCCTTATTGGATCTGGACTATCCTCAACTATCTTAGCTATCATTACATCTCCATCTTTAGGTTTTGCACCTTCAGCCACTACAATTATTGTAAATAACTTTCCATGCTTTTCTCTATCTTCAATCTTCTCAACAATTTTATTTATATCATATGGGATTTCTGGCAATAAGATAACATCTGCCGAACCAGCTATTCCTGATTCTAAAGCTATGAACCCTGCATTTCTGCCCATAACCTCCAGTATCATTATCCTATGATGAGATTCTGCTGTTGTGTGTAATCTATCAAGTGCTTCTGTAGCAATATCTATAGCTGTATTAAATCCAAATGTTATATCTGTTGATCCTAAATCATTATCGATAGTTTTTGGAACTCCTATTACCCTTACACCTTTTCTTGAAAAATCCCTTGCTGATGTAAGTGTTCCATCACCACCTATTACAACTAAAACATCAACATTTTCTTTTTTTAAATTCTCAACTGCTATATCTGATACATCTTTCTTAACTGTTTTTCCATTCTCTATGACCTGATAGTCAAACAAATTATCTTTATTTGAGCTATATAAAATTGTACCCCCTCTAGATAGAAGACCTGATACAGTTGATAAATCCAGTTTCATGAAATCATTATTATATAATCCTCTATACCCAAATTTGTATCCTATAACTTCATAACCATAATTTAAAATTGCTGACTTTGTAACTGCTCTTATTACTGCATTCAGACCTGGACAGTCCCCCCCTCCAGTCAATAATGCTATTTTTTTAATCTCTTTCTTCATTATTATAATCCCCCCATACCATAATCTCAGCTATTTTACACTACCTTTGAATAAACACTAAAATTCCTAATCCCTTTAAGTGAAAAATAAGGAATCAATTAAGTATACGATTACTAAATTACGTTTATGATATAATAATTTTTTTGAATTATGAACACTATTTAACCCTGCTTTTTTACTAACCTATAATTTTTTCTATGAATATAAATTTTAATAATATAATTATATAGTTTTTTTTCTAATATATTCATTATAAATTCAAAAAAAATACAGCATCCTATATCATGCACAATTCTTATCTAAAAATTAATAATATCATTCTTAAATAATAAATTATGCACATACTGACTGCTGTTTTTATAATTTACATACACAAATTTATATCAGATAGCATAAAAAACAAAAAGATTATTCCTATAGCTATTCTATATACTGCAAATACCCTCATTGGTCTCTTTTTTAAGTATGTAACAAACTTTTCCACAACTACAATAGATACAATAAAAGCAACAATAGACCCTATAATTAATGTCAGCCATAAGGTTACATTCATAATTGAAAAATCAAATTCCAACATATCCTTTACACTTGATCCTATCATTGCTGGAACAGCTAAAAAAAATGAAAATTCAGCTGCTGCAGATGTTGATAGTCCAGAAATCCAACCTCCCATAATTGTAGATGAACTTCTTGACATTCCAGGCCATACTGCAAGCACTTGAAAGATTCCTACTTTTAGAGCCTGATAAGGAGTTATTGAATCAATCTTTCTTGTTAATGATTTTCTATTTTTTCTAAATTTATTTTCTACTATTATTAATAGAATACCACCAACAATCAAACCAGCTGCAACTACTTTAGGATTAAAAAGCATCTTTATATATTTATAAAAAATCATACCTGCAATCCCCATTGGTATACTGCCAACAATTATATTTATCCCAAATCTATATCCTGTTTTACCTTTTCTCCCTTTTGTAAATATGTATACAAAAAATTCTATAATACTTTCCTTAATTTTTCTCCAATACAATACTACAACTGCAAGTATAGCTCCTAGTTGTATGACGACTTCAAACATATCTGCAAATGCTTTCTGGTCATTTCCAAAACCTATAATACTAGATACAAGTATCATATGCCCTGTTGAAGAGACCGGAATAAATTCTGTTAATCCTTCTACTACAGCTATTACAATAGCCTTAAGTATAAACAAAAAATCTAACCCCACTCTTCATCACTCACTTTCTTATCAATTCTGTATTAAAATAGTAAAATTATTTTTTTTCTATATTAATACTGCTTACAGTATTTTTGCCATCTATAGATAATTCAATTAAATTATTTCCTTTTTCCAATTCTATTTCTTTATTACATTCTACTTCTTCGTATTCACTTCCATTTATCCTCAAATAAAATGACTCCAACACGCTGTCACTTTGAAAAGCTGCTATATATAGTTTATCCTTAGCTTTGTCTTTTTTCTCTTTATTTTCTGTCTTATCAGTAATAGATCCACAAATCAACATATATGCTTTTTCATCATCACCAACAAGCTTATTGAATGGACTTTTTTCAAACAGTCTGCTTTCTTTAGTAAATACTGTAGGCGGCATAAATTTACCATTTACTTTATACTCAAGAGCATTTTCATTTTTTATATATGTAACATTACAATTACTTCTTTTCTTTTCATTACTATTTTCAATTGATATTGTATATGAATCAAAAAATTTGCTTACCTTATTTTTATAATCAATCTGGGAGGTTTGTCCCATATAAAAAATCTTTTTTATATCACTATTAATTACTTCTAAAGCTGAAAGTTTGGTATCCTCATTTTCAAAATAACCTGCATCAGTAAAATCAATCATTATCCATTTATTGTAATCATTACTCCAATATTCAAGTACATAATAATCAATTTCTGAATGATACTTTGATTCACCTTTTCTAAAAAAACCAATTCTGCTTTTTACCCCCATAGAATTTACAAAATCCCTTGCTACAATTGCCATATCTCTAAATGAAACCTGATGTGATTGAGATTTCATTTTTAATATATCATATCCATTATTTAATTCTGAATTTTTTATGTCTTTAAGCGATAACATATTATCAACAATGCTTACAGCTTTTAAGACTTTATCAAATTCACTACTGCAATCACTTAATTCTTCTTGTAATTTATATTCTTCACTAAGCTTTTTTAACTTTTCATTAGAATTTTCTTCATAGAAAAACACTATATTATCTTCATTATAATAGTTGTTCCATTCAATAATTTTTTCTCCACTATTGGATAATAAATTCATTATTACTAATATAACACATCCAGTCAATAGAATAATTCCTGATAAAATTTTAAACTTATTGTTTTTTAACCCCATAATTCTCATCCCCTTTAAAAATAAATATATAAAGTGATTTACCCATCATTTATATACTAAACATTTAAGGACTATATCATATTTAAATATTTTGATGATATAATCCTTAATAATTTAATAAATTAATTTCAACTCTGATACTAC
>JBJEJM010000057.1:0-4593 GCA_051878075.1 Clostridium sp.
GTTAAATCTAAAAGTTTTTTATCTTCATCATTTTCCTCTTCTATTGTACCTGTTTCAAGATTAAATAAAGTTTCATCATTTCCAAAGCTTACATATTTACCGCCATATGAAAATATTTCTGAATCGACAGTATCAACTTCAACATCCTTTTCTCCATCAAAATAATATGCTGATGTATGATTTTCATCACTTCTATAGCCATCAAATAATGATATTGATTTTCATTACTAAAATATATTTTTTATATTTTTATAAGTTTAATTATAATAATCCAAAATTATATTAAATTAGTATTACTTTCCTTACTAAAAAATTTATATGTTATAATTTAGATTATAAAAATATTAAATATAAAATAAAATGGAGTGATCAGCTTTGATATTTTCCACATTAAAAATAAATAAAGATGAACCTATTTATATTCAGCTGGAAAATCATATTCTTAATGGAATTGAAAATGGAACTATAAATAAAAACAGCAAGCTTCCTTCTACACGTGAGGTAAGCAGATTTCTTAAAATAAGTCGTAATTCTGTTATTTCTGCTTATGAAGAACTTGAAAGTAAGGGGATAATACTGACAAAAAGAGGCGTAGGTTCTTTTATAATTGTTGAGTGTGAAAAAAATAATATTGAAATTACTATAGACTATCAGTCTAAAGTCAATGATTATGGAAATTCACTTAGAAATTTGGACATAATAAAAACTGAGACACCATCAAAAAAAAATATGATTTCTTTTAAATCAATTGCACCAGAAAGTAATTTATTTAATATTGATGACTTTAAGCGCTCACTTTTAGATGCATGGAACTATGAAAATATAAATCTTCTTAATTATGGATATGCAAAAGGATATAAACCTCTTCTAGATTATTTGTCAGAATACATGATGGAAAAAAGAGTACATATGGATAATAAGGACATTCTTATAACCAATGGCTTTACAGAAGCATTTGATATAATAATAAGTTCAATGACACAGCCTGGTGATGTAATTATCTGTGAAGAGCCTACTCACAATACTGCACTTAAAATAATGAAATCCTATGGATTAAAGATAATACAAGTAAAAATGGATAATGAGGGTATAAACCCAATGCTTCTGGAAGATGCTTTAAAAAAATATAAGCCTAAATTCGGATATCTCATTCCATCATATAATAATCCTACTGGAATAGTAACTAAAACCGAAAGGCGTAATGAAATATATAAATTATTTATGAAATATGAAGTTCCTATAATTGAAGATGGTTTTAATGAAGAACTTCTCTATACCAGTTCTCCAATAGATCCAATAGCTTCTTTATGCGGAAAAGGAAATGGAGTTATTTATCTTGGAAGTCTTTCAAAAATACTCTTTCCAGGACTTAGAATAGGATGGATTACTGCTGATTCAAAACTTATTGATATTTTTGAAAGCGTTAAAAGAGGAAGAACAATCCATTCATCATTTTTGGATCAAAGCACACTTTATTATTATCTTAAAAGCGGTGCATTTAGCAGATATTTAAAAAGTGTTAGAAAATATTACAGAAATAAATTTACTCTTGTTATGAGCATGATTGATAAATATATTCCATATGAATATGTTACAGGAGAAGGTGGTCTCCATGTCTTTATAAAATTAAAAAATAATGTAGATGCGCGTGAACTTCTTAAGCTATGCTATAAAGATGGTGTTACTTTTATGCCTGGTGACATTTTTTATAATGATAATCAAAATGGATTCGATACTTTTAGAATTGGATTTGGACGTGTAAGCGATGATGATATAAAAAAAGGTATTTCAATAATCGGCAGGAATGTAAAAAAACTAATGGATTCAAAAAAATGTAATAATTAAAAATTAAGACCACTAATATTTAAAAATTTAATACTAGTGGCACTTTAATTATATGTCCCATTGTATTAAACTAAATTAAGATAATATTTTGATAAAAACAATGATAAACATATCTAATAAATTTGAGGTGTAATTATGGAAAAAATACTTAGACCTGTATGGGCTGAAATAGATTTAGATGCATTAGCATATAATATGAAAAATATTAAAAATTTAGCTAAAGATAAAGAAGTAATTGCTGTTGTAAAAGCAGACTGTTACGGACATGGTGCAGTTGATACTGCCAAAGTATTTCTTGAAAATGGTGCTTCAAGGCTTGCTGTTGCAGTTTTAACTGAAGCCATAGAACTTAGAAAAAGTGGTATAACAGCTCCTATTATGATTCTTGGATATACTCCAGAGGATTTAAGTGAATATTTAATTAAATATGACATCGAACAAACTATATATAACGTTGATCATGCAAGAGTATTATCTGAAACAGCTCTTTCATTGAATAAAAAAGCTAAAATTCATATAGCTCTTGATACTGGAATGGGAAGAATCGGATTCATGCCAGATGAAAAATCATTAGAATCTGTATCGCAAATCTATTCTATGCCTGGTATAGATGTAGTTGGTATGTTCACTCATTTTTCAACTTCTGATGAAGCAAATAAAGATTATACTCATGAACAGTTTGATAAATATATTAAATTTTCAAATAAACTTTCAGAATTAAATATAAATATTCCATTAAAACATGTATCAAATAGTGGTGCTATTATGGATATGCCTGAAACATTCAAAGATTTAGATGCTGTAAGAGCTGGAATAATACTTTATGGATACTATCCTTCAAATGAAGTCAAAAAAGAAAATCTTTCATTAAAGCCTGCTTTAACAATTAAGGCTAAAGTAGCCCATGTAAAAGAAATGGATGAGAATATGTATGTAAGTTACGGAAGAACTTTCAAAACTGAAAGAAAGAGCGTTATAGCAACTATTCCTATTGGATATGCTGATGGATATTCAAGACTTTTAGTACCTGGTGCCAAAGTTATTGTAAATGGTAAATTTGCACCTGTTGTAGGACGAATCTGCATGGACCAGTGTATGATAGATGTTACTGATGTTGGAGATGTTTCAACTGGAGATGAAGTAATAATACTTGGTCAATCTGGTGATTTAAAAATCAATGCTGATGATTATGCCGAAATCCTTGGTACTATAAATTATGAAATTCTATGTATGTTTAAACATAGAATCCCTAAAGTCTATCTAAAAAATAATAAACCTGTTATTGTAAGAAATTATATTTAATGCTGCAATATAAGTAGAGGCTGAAATTCATTAAGATTTTCAGCCTCTACTTATATTAAATAACTTTTACAAACACTACTTTTAAGTAATTTCCTTCTGGAAATTTATCAGTAACTGCAAAATCTACTGGCAGTGTATGTTCTTCTAATATTTCATATCTCTTCTGACATTGTTTAAATGCAGTATCTATAAACTTTTTAAATTTTATCATATTGAATGTTGCACAGTTAGTTGAAGCTACAATTACCCCATCATCCTTAGTCAAAGCAATTGCACTTTTCACTAAATTTGTGTAATCTTTTGCTGCACTGAATCTGTTATCTTTTGAAGTTGCAAAGCTTGGAGGATCTAATATTACAACATCAAATTTTAACTTTTCTTTTTCAGCACGTTTGAAATAGTGGAATATATCTTCAACAACAATATTCTGTTTATTATAATCAATTCCGTTTATCTTAAAGTTTTCCTGTGTTTTTTCAAGACTTCTGCTTGCAAGATCTACACTTGTAGTTATTGCTCCTCCCTTAGCAGCTGCCATAGAAAAAGCTCCCGTATATGAAAATGTATTAAGTACAGTTTTATTTCTAGAATATTTTTCTTTTATTGATTTTCTTACATCTTTTTGGTCTAAGAATACTCCAACCATAGCACCATCATTAAGATATATAGAAAAATTAACATCATTTTCTTTTACGATAAGAGGTTCTGGCGCCTTCTTTCCCCACACATAGCTGTCTTCATCTACAACCATACCATTTTCCTCAAATCTTTTCTTTTCATAAATTCCGTCAATAGATACTAATGCTTTCATTGCTTTAAGTATAAAATCCTTAAATATGTATATTCCCTGACTGTACCATGTTATTAGATAATATTCATCAAAGTAATCAATCGTAAGTCCGCCAATTCCATCTCCTTCTCCATTGAATACTCTGAATGCACTTGTATGTCTTGAATGATAGAATTTCATTCTCTTAGAAAACGCATTTCTTAATTTATCATAAAAAAACTTATAATCGAATTTACTGTTCTTACTGTTACTTAATATCCATCCACAACCTTTATTTTGATTACCATAATAACCCTTTCCAATAAATGACTTTTTATTATCTACTAAAGTTATCAGCTGTCCTTCTTCTTTAAGAATCTGTGGATTTTCCACTGCTTCCTTTAAAATTAGTGGATATCCCTTTTTATATTTATTAATATATTCTGATTTAACTATAAGTGTTGCTTCTTTCATAAAACACCATCCTAAAATATTTTCTTTTAAACTAATAAGAATTATATCATAAAATTTAAGATTTTTTTGTATTCTGTCACAATCTTGACACATAAATACGGCATAATAATACTTGTAAAGTAGTTAAAGCATTATTATTTACCCCTTAACCAGCATATGGTTAAACTTAAACACCTCATTCCCCTAAATGAGGTGTCTTTTTT
>JBJEJM010000057.1:4693-12380 GCA_051878075.1 Clostridium sp.
AAAAAGCAGCATTTAAGCTATATGCAAATGCTGCTTTCTTCTTATTTAAAATATAATTCTTTTAATTTATTGGCAATTGTTTCTCTACAATTTGAAATCTGTTTTATTTGATATCCCATTAATATAGGTGAAGTTGTAAATCTAGGTGTAACCTTGCATATTATTTTGTTTTTCCAATGATAAAAGAATATATTGAAACTATCGCACTTAGCAAAATAATTATTTAAGATATAATGAGTTATTTTTTTTAAACTACATGATAACTCATCAATATAATATAAATCATCATTAATTATTATATTAAATTCACTAAATCCACTTACAGGCCTCTCTGATAAATTCACAATACAGCCCTTACTTTTATATACATCTATACCTTCAAAATAATTATCTTTCAACTTTAATCTATAATCTATATTTTTAAGTCCTACTATCTGCATATGAGGATGCTTTAAACTCCCACCAGATTTCGGGCCATGATTTTTATAAAATAATACTGATTTATAATTCCTATCTTCCTCAAATTTTAACCAATGATTAATCCCAAATTTCATAAGATCTTGAATATACTCATCACTATATTCGCTTATATTTCCATTACATGTATAGGTTTCAATCAACACTAATTGACAAGTATCCTTCAAAGTTGGATATTTGTTTTTCAGCAATATAAATGGTCCTTTTTCATCAATAATACCCTTTAATGAACTTCTATTACAAAAAGGACATTCATTTGTATTCATATTTGTGAATTCATTTGGTTTTTTCATGCTGATATTATTCAAAAATATTAAATATTCATCCTCCATTTATATCACCTTATCTTTCCTAAGTTTATTTCTTTATCAATACATATGCACATTTAGATGGTACTACTATATTATTTCCATCTATAGCATATATTTCATCAACTCCTGCTTTTTCTTTATTTACAAGAACACTCCATCCACAATCCTTTAAATCTACAAATGCTTCTTCATCATTTGGATTAAATATTACAACTATAGTATTACATAAATTTCTTCCACTATTATCTTCTATCTTATATGCAACTACATTAGCCTTATAAAAGCTTTCTCCCCTGCACAGGAAAGTTAGATTTTTTCTTATTTCTTCACTTGAATTCATTCTAAATGCTTTATATTTTTTTCTAAGCTTTATTAATCCTCTATAATAATCTACAACATCCCGATATTCATATGCTCTATTCCAATCAAGACTATTTACTTTATCAGGTGCATTATAACTATCATGATTAAAACTTCCATCTTCATTTATCTTGCTTCTTAAAAACTCTTCTCCAGCCTGAAAAAATGGTATTCCCTGAGATGTCAGTACAATAGCTGCAGCCAGCTTATTCATACTCTTTCTTTTTTCTATAGAATCTTCACTGTTAGACATTGATAATTTATCCCACAGAGTATAATTATCATGTGATGAAATATAATTTATACACTGATAGGGTTCATTTGCCCAGGACCAATGTGAATATATAATCCTGTCATAGTTTATTCCTCTCTGCCCTGTTGCTCCTACAATACAAAATTTAATAGTATCTTCAAGACCGTATCTGCCATTAACATAGCCTCTCTCATTTATATTAAAAACATGGCCCTTCACACCATCTCTTGTATCATCACTAAATGCTGCTATCTGCATCCTGCCAAACTTAACTATATTCTGCTTTGTTGAAGCATCTTCACTTCTTAGAGGCGTACCTCCACCAGTCCATCCTTCGCCATACATTAAAATTGATGGATCAATTTCATCCAGTTTTCTTCTAATTATTTTCATTGTTTCAATATCATGAAGGCCCATCAAATCAAATCTAAATCCATCAATATGATATTCCTCAGCCCAATAAACAACTGAATCTACAATTAATTTTCTAACCATATATCTTTCTGATGCCAGCTCATTTCCACATCCTGATCCATTAGAAAAATTTCCATTTAGATCCTGCCTATAATAATATCCAGGTACTGCAAGATTCAGATTAGAATCATGTGTCCTATATGTGTGGTTGTATACCACATCCATTATCACTCTTATTCCACTTTTATGAAGACTCTGAACCATTTCTTTAAATTCACGTATCCTTTTTCCGCCAATATAAGGATTAGTTGAATATGATCCTTCTGGTGCAAAATAATTCTTGGGATCATAACCCCAGTTATATTGGGGTATTTCTAAATTTGATTCATCAACAGTTTCATAATCAAAACTTGGTAATAAGTGAACATGTGTGATTCCAAGCTTTTTTAAATAATCTATTCCTGTCTCCATATACTTTCCATTAAGTGTTGTTCCATGCTCACAGAAAGCAATAAATTTACCTTTTTTATCACTCTTTATACCTGAGCTCTCACTTATTGAGAAATCCCTTACATGGATTTCATATATTACTGATCCAGCTGCACTGCTTAATTCAGGCTTTTCATCCTTGCAGAAATCTATAGGATCAGTTGATCTTAAATTAATTACCATTCCTCTGTTTCCATTTACCCCCACAGCTTTTGCATATGGATCTACTACTTCTCTTTCATTTCCTCCATTAGTAACAAGATAATTGTAAAATTCACCATTAAGATCCCTTTTTACCTCAATTGACCATGTACCCTTCTCTCCTCTGTTCATATCTAATATTTCTTCAGGACTATTTGTATACTCTTTATTATCATCCCCAAATAATGCCAACCTAACATTATTAGCATTTGGAGCCCATAATATAAATTTAGTGCTTTCTTTTGAATACTGAGCGCCCAATTTGCCTTCATAATTATTATCTAACAAATTCATTATAGTATTACCCCTTTTGCAAGTTTTATTAAGATTTCTAGATAAAACTTAATATTTTACGTTTAAACTTTCTACTTACCTTACTTCTGAAATTATTTTAGCTGAAAATGCTGCCACCTTAATATTAACTCTGCCTCCGGTAATAATTTCCTCTTCATCTGCTAATAAATTTTTTCCACTTTTAAATGGCATCTCAAATTCAAGGATGCTTTCTTTATCACTCAAATTTAAAAGCACATATACCTGTTCTTTTTCACTTGTCCTTGAAAACACATATTGCTCATTTTTTATAACTATCTGCTTATAATCTCCATTTATAAGGGCATCACTATGAATTCTTATCTCACCAAGCCTTTTTATATGATTAAATAATTCTATATTTTTATTTTCTTTATTATCTATATCTTCTGCACTTGGACGTAATGGGTCATCTGTATTCTTAGCTTTAACTGCTTCAATTCCATACTCGCTGCCATAATAGATACTTGGTATTCCAGGCATTGTATATAATATAGTATATACATTGAATAAATACTCTTTTTTTCCTAATATGCTTGCTAATCGATTTACATCATGATTGTCTACAAAATTATATAGGCGGAGCTTTTTATATATTCCTCCATTTCCGAACATTCTATTTAATGAATATGCTATTTCAAAATAATTTTTATCATTGTGACTTGAATAAATCCCCTTATAACATTCATAATTTGTTACAGAATCCAGCATTTCCGGATTTGCCCATATATTATAATCACCATGTATTATCTCTCCCATAAGCCAGAAATCATTCTTTTTCTTTTTTGTAAAAACCTTCAGTTCTTTGAAAAATTCTAGAATTATTTTATCAGCAGCATCTAATCTTAATCCATCTATATCAAATTCATCTATCCAGAATCCTACAGCATTCAATAAATAATCAACTACTTCTCTGTTCCATAAATTTAATTTAACTAAGTTATAGTGTCCATTCCAGCTTTCATAGTTAAACTCATCCCCCATTGGACTTCTGCTATTAAAATTAAGCCCTGCAAACCAGCTGCAATACTTTGAATTTCTTCCATTCTTCTGCACATCCTTAAATGCCCAGAATTCCCTTCCTACATGATTAAATACTCCATCTAATATTATTTTTATATCATTTTGATGAAGTATTTCACATAAATTTTTAAAATCTTCATTAGTTCCAAGCCTTTTATCTATATTTAAAAAATCCTTTGTATCATATCCATGATAACTCGATTCAAAAATTGGTCCAAAATATATGGCATTTATACTCATTTCTTTTAAATGAGGTATCCATTTTTCTATATCAATAAATCTATTCTTCTGCTCATAAGACTTTCCTCGTTCTAAAACACCACAGAAGCCTAAGGTAAAAATACTATAAAATATCCTATTGGTTATCCATAAATTCATATTATCTGTGCCTCCTGTTTAAGCCTAAAATTAATAATTGAAAGTAATAGTTTAAGTATTAAATATATTAATATAATGTATAAATAAATTTACTTTTTAATTAATAATATTAATATAATAATGTTTGGTTTCAGAAATAAAATAAATTTTTAAATAAAAAACTTTGTTAGAATATCGCTAAAGCTTTCAATTACAAATGATATAAATTTGTGGAATTAAGCATAAAATTTATATTTCTATCTTATTATAATTTATGCATCAATATACTAATTGATTATAATTAATTAAAATTTATCATTATTTTTTAATTTACTATTATATTTAAATTTATCCACAAAAATATAAAATCTTAATTTTATGAATAATATTTTCTTTATCTATATTGCCTTATTTCCCATTACAATGCATAATATTACAATGTTAATACAAAAGTAATATATTAATTACTAAAAGTTCACAATTTATATGCTATAATATCAATAAATTAATGATTAATTAATATGAACTTATAATTTATTCATTTTAAAAGGAGATTTTAAAAATGGTATTAAAAAAGAAATTTATTTCATCTATTTTATGTATATCTGTAATGTTAAGCAACGTAACTTATGCCTTTGCAGATAGTTCAAAAGTTGTTACTCTTGGTGCTGATTTAACTGCTGCTCAGAAGCAGACTGTTCTTGATTACTTTGGAGTAAAAGAAAATGATGCAGTTATATTAGAAGTTAATAATCTTGAAGAAAGAAAATACTTACAAGGAATTGCCAGCGAAGCTCAGCTTGGGACTAAAACTTTCTCTTGTGCTTATGTTGAACCTGCCAAAAAAGGTAATGGTATAAATGTAAAAACAGCTAATCTTACTTATGTTACATCATCTATGATTGCCAGCACTCTTGCAACTTGTGGTGTTGAAGATGCAAATGTTATTGCAATGACTCCACTTACTGGCGGTGTTTCTGGAACTGGTGCTTTAACTGGAGTTATGAAAGCTTTTGAAGATGCTACTGGTGAAAAACTTAATGAAGAAAAGAAAGAAATAGCTTCTGAAGAACTTATAACAACAAGTGATTTAGGTGATGATATCGGACAAGATAAAGCAGCCGGCCTTATGAATGATATTAAAGCTGATGTAATAAAAAATGGAACTCAGGATTCTGCTCAGATAGCTGAAACAATAAATAATGTTACTAACAACTATAATATTACATTAACACCAGATCAGGAAAAACAAATTACTGATCTTATGACTAAAATATCTAAACAGGATTATGATTATAGTAAATTAAAGAATACTTTTAAAAATGTATCAGATGCTGTTGATAAAAACCTTAAGGATTCTGGAATAGATATAAAACGTTCTGAAGGATTTTTTGCTTCAATTGGTAACTGGTTTAAAGATTTATTTTCTGGAAGTAAAGATCTTGGAATATTAGAAAATACTAATGATGATGTTCTTGGTGATAATGCTAAGATAGATGCAACTGATGCTGATGCAATAAAAGATACAATTACTAAAGAAAGTGAAGGTTTCTGGAGTAAATTTAAAAATTGGTTCTCAAATCTTTTTAGTTCATCTGATGCCAATGAAAATGATAAAGCAAATGAAAATACTAATATAAATGAAACTAATAAATCAAATGAAAATACTGAAACTCATGAAAATACTAACATAAATGAAACTAATGTGACTGAAACACATATAAATAACAATGTAAATTCTAATGATACTAATAATGAAACTGAAAATTTACAAAACAATGATAAAAATCCTGTTGTAGAATAACATAGCTAAGCACGGTTATAAAATTAACTATAATCGTGCTTATTTTTTATTGTAATCAATCTGATAATTCTTTCAGACCTCTATTTATAAGAAAAATAGAAATTTTAATAATAAAAATTTCTATTTTTTCGCATACTATTACTGAAATTTATATTTACGGAGGTAAGGACATGAAAAAAAACACAGTAAAATGCATTGCTGCATCTTTAGCTGCACTTAGCTGTATGTATGTCGTTCCACAAAAAGTAATGGCTTATACAACTGATGTTTATTTAAATGATTCATCTTCTTATACTGCTCATAAAGATAAAAAGGATAAGTGTAAAGAAGAAGAAAAGAAAAAAGATGATTGTAAATGCAAAGATGAAAAAAAGGATAAGGATAAAAATAAAGACAAGTGCAAGGAAGAAGAAAAAGACAAATCAAAATCTAAACCTAAAGATAATAAATCCTCATATAAAGGATTAGAATTATTTACAGAAGAAAATTGTAAATTCTTATCACCTGAACAAAAGAAAACATTAGAAGAATGTAAACAATGCAAAGAAAAAGGAACAGAATTTACTGAAGATCAAAAAAAATCAATAATTATAATGATTGACTGCATTGTCAAGGGAAAATTAGGTGATGAAAAATATAAGGATTTTAAATGTTTAACTGAAAAAGAAACAAAAGGTACAAAGCTAACTGAAGAAGAAAGTAAAAAATTAAAAGAATATAAGACTATAATCGAAGGTAAAGATAAAACAAGTGCCACAGATATACTTAAACAATTTTTAAGATAGTTGTATAAAAAAGATGTATGAAATTTATTTAACTAAAACTTCATACATCTTTCTTTTTGCATATAAAAAATAGATTAAATGACCAATTCTATCTTTATATTATTTTATTATTTAAAACTGTTATAAGCTTCTTCTTTAAATCCTACTAATATGTTACTATCATCAATCAATAATGGACGTTTAATAAGCATTCCATTTGTAGAAAGCATTTCTGCTATTTCTTCTTTAGACATGTCCTTAACCTTATCTTTTAATCCTAATTCCTTATATACTTTTCCACTAGTATTAAAAAACTTTCTTGGTTCTAATCCACTTCTATCTATCCAGCACATCAGCTCTTCCTTGCTAGGAGTATCTGTAACAATATTTCTTATACTTACTTCTATATTATTATCCCTTAAATATTTTAGGGCTTTTTTACATGTTGAACATTTTGGATATTCTATAAATAACATTTTATTCCTCCAATTATTAATAATAATTATTTATTAATAATTATTTTAATGTATTTTTTCTAATGTGTAAATAGATACTTTTAAAATTAATATTATTATTGTTCTAATAATATTAGTTATATAATTGAATTAAAATAATTTAATTATAATATAGATTCAATAAAATTAATTATTTTTTCTATAACTGAATTAGTAATGCCATCTATTTCAAAATATGTCTCATGCTTTGCTCCTTCAACTTTTACCAGCTCACAATTGTCCGCATAATGAGCAAATTTACATTGAGCATCTGGATTTACATGAGTATCAAATTCTGGCTGGAACAATAATACTGGAATCTTCACCTTTGAAATATTTTTTTTACTCGTAATAAATCTGGTCCCTTTTGTTGCTTCTAAATACCATTTGGCTGATGCTCCTCCAGTCTGAAATTCCTTGTTTGATAA
>JBJEJM010000057.1:12480-24388 GCA_051878075.1 Clostridium sp.
AGTCTCCCTGATCTGCCATTACCTCTATGTTCTATTATAAAAACTGAATAACCATTAGTAATAAAATAATACATTATTTCATTGTATTTTTCAGTATACTCACCTATTCCATGACATATTACTATACTTGCTTTTGCATGTTCAACTATATACTTTTCATAATAAAGTTTCATATTATTTATACCTGTAATATATCCACTCTTTTTTAAACTATTTAATATAGGTTCAATATCTTTAATCATATGTTCACTATAATCATTAGATGATACATAATTTTTTATTGTACAAAAGTTAGAATCATTTTTTGTTATATAGCTTTTTTTAAAATTTCTATATTTCATTCATCTTCTCCTAAACTTTAATAAAAATATCTTTCATAATATATTATAAATACATCATTCCATTACATCTATAACAAATATGTTAAAATTTTATTACATAATACGGAATCCACTGCTGTATTTTATATTATAAAATTATAAAAGCTGTTTCATGCTTTAAAATCATAAAACAGCTTAATACATATTATTTCACTAATCTAATAAAATATTCTTTATGTATACATCTTTATTTTTGCTTAAATCTAGGAATTCCCCATCCTTTAAAAGCAATGGCTTGGATAAATTTTCTGAATCAACTTGAATGATTTTTGCTACTTCCCCAGTGCTAAGAACTACACTTTCTCCCATATAATAATTTGCAACGTGTTCCAATAAAGTTTTTGTATATTTATAATCTAACTTACTTAAACTTTTCCTCTTTAATTCTTCAAGAATTTCAAAAGGACCCCTGTTAACACTATCTTCTTTATATGAATTTAATACATCTAATTCATCAGCTATAGCTATAATCTTTGCAAAATAATGTATCTTATCACCCTTTATTCCAAGAGGATATCCTGATCCATCTTCTCTTTCATGATGCATAACTACTCCATAGCTTACTGACTTATCTAGATATGGTATATCTTCTACATATCTATATGATATTGTTACATGTTCTCTAACTTCTTTATAATTCTTTTCTAAAATTATATCTGGTTTCCTCTGATATTTAGAATCTAATTTAGTAATACCAAAATCATGAAGCAATGCAGAATATATTAAGAGATTTATCTTTGAAGTTTCAAGACCTACCCATCTTCCTATTAAAGCACTTAAAACAGCAACATTTACTCCATGCCTATAGATATTATCAGAACCGCTTCCTCTAAAAACAACAGTGCCTACAACTGCTTCAGTGGATTTAAATTGTTTTTGTATTTTTTCAGCAAAAATACGTAGTTCATCAACATTTGTTTTTCTTATCTTATTTATTTTAGAAAACATCTGCTCTAATTCACTAGACACTTGTCTAAAGCTTTCTTCTACTATCTTAATCTCCATTTCTTTGCTGCTTTCGGCTATGACCCTGTCAGAGACATTAACTTCTATTTTTTCTAAAAAACATATTCTATTAAGTTTTTCAATTAATTCATCAGTTAAAACTGTCCCTCTTCTTAACAATACACTCCCATTTTTAATGACATCTTTTGATATAACCATTCCTTTTTTTAATTCTTGTACTTCTAAAAGCACTTCATTTTCATTCATTCTTTTCCCCCCATTTATTACTATTATTAAATAATCAAAATTAAAGAAGTAATTCTTTAATACTTAATTCTTTATGCTTATTTAAATCTATAAACTCTTCACCTTTAAGTAAAAGTGGTCGTTCTATATCATTTATATTCATTTGTAATATTTTACACTTATCCCCATTGTTTAAGACGACCTGTTCACCTAAATAATAATTAATTATATGTTCTAAAAATATTCTTACATATTCATAATTCAATTTTCCTAATGATTCATTTTTAACTATTTGAAGAGCTTCAAAAGGTGCTTTTTTTCTTTTATATCCTCTATCAGAATTAATAGCATCAAATACATCTGCAATTGCTATTATCTTACCAAATTGATGGATCTCACTGCCTTTTAACCCCAACGGATATCCTGAACCATCTTCTCTTTCATGATGCATCAGAACCCCATAGCTGATACTTTTATCAATATATGGAATACTCTTTACCATTCTATATCCTAAAACAGGATGACTTTTTATAATTTTATATTCCTCATTTGTTAAATTTGATTTTTTATTTAGAACTTTTTTATCTATTTTAGTTTTACCTATATCATGAAGAATTGCAGAATATATAAGCTGTTTCAATGATATATCACTTAAACCAATCCATTTTCCAAGTAATGTACTTAATGCTGCTACATTTACTCCATGTCTATAAATACAATCTTCTCTGCTTCCATGTAATACTATATTCTTAATTACTATATTGCTTAAATCTAATTCATTTACAATCTTGTCAGTTAAAACTCTTATTTCTTTTATACATTCAATATCTTCTTTTATATTTTCAAAAGTATATTGAAGTTTATCTGAAATTTCTTTAAAATCATTTTCTATTTTATTGATCTTTTCAATTTCTTTTTCTTTTAATGTTACAGTTCTGCCTGATGGATCATAAACTTGTACACTTTCTATAAATAACAGACTCTGAAGTCTGTTTATCATGGACTGTGTGACTTTCATATTTTTTTTAATAAGTACTCTTCCATCTTTTTCAACATCTTTTGCTATAATCATGTCTTCATGGAGATCTACACAATTCACAGTTATTATTTTGCGTTCCATACCCTTACCTTATCCTTTAAAATTTGTTGTCAATTAATTATTAGTCTATATACAAAACAATAGCTCTACTTTTATTATTCTATATTTTTCATTTTTTGTCAAAAACATTCTTAAGACTTTGTAATCCTAAAATCAAAATTCCTCCAATTATAAAGAATATAATACTAAAATTACTAAAATTCATAGATTCTTGTGGTATTTCTAATGATGCTGGTCCCATAATTATTGCATATATTGACCCTATCATAAGTCCTAATATAGTATAAATTGTTTGTGAACGATATGCTTTCAATACATATTTAACAATTCTTATAGTCAGGAAAATTCCACTTACTACACCTAATCCAAATATTATTAATATAGGTAGATACTCCATATTAAGAGTTAATACTTCTTTGATAGCTGTTACAATTGGTACATAAAGTCCAAATATCAACAATAGTGTGGATCCTGATATTCCTGGTAATACCATTGCTGAAATAGCAATCATTCCTACTATAAAAACATATATACCTAAGCCCACAGATAATTTGTCAATTGAGATATTTATTCCACCTTTTGATGCTGGATTAAAATATGTTATTGCTGATACTACTAATATACCTATAATTAAAAATATGATATTTTTGTATTTATTTATAAGATTCTTTTTCTCTTCCATTACTATTATTGGTATAGAAAAAATTATAAATCCTAAAAATAAAGAACTTATTTTATATATCTCTTTTTCGAAAATAGAACCTAAAAACAACATAGAAAGAACAAAACCTGTTATCCATCCAATTGCTATTTTTATAAGAAATTTAAGGGCTTCTATCCTATCCTGTTTTTTTCCTGCTATAAGAGCATCCAAAGATCCTATGAATTTATCATAAAATCCTAATAAAAAAGCAATTGTTCCCCCAGACACTCCTGGCACACTATCTGCAAGTGCCATACAAAACCCTCTAATAAAATTGATAATATACATATCGATACATTCTCCTTTTTCTTTAGTCATAACAAGTTCATAACAAACATACAGTATATGTTTTTACTTATTTTGCTGAATATATAATAATATATAATGAAGGATGAAATCCATAAAAAATTCATCCTTCATTAAAAATTTAATATTTTATTTAATATTAAATTATTGTTCCGGCCTTAGCATTACCTGTTTTTGCTTTGCCTTGAATTTCTGTCGGAACATTTTTTACATCATTTTTTTTATAATGTTGTTTAGTATTACTTTCTGTTCCATGTGCATCGCTTGGATCTGGTCTTCTCATTCCTGCTTTTGCCATAGGATTTCACTTCCTTTCAAAATACTATACATTTTAGTATTTTGAAAAAAACCTTATTGTATACATTAATAAAACATTATCTTAAATTTACTATATCCATGTTTTCCAAATATCTTCCCTACATCCAACAGTTGCTTCTTTACCATTTCTAACTACTGGAGTATTCATAACACTTTGATTTTTTAATAATAATTCTGTTTTTACGTCTTTTCCCCTTATATTATTAAAATTAAGTTTAGTGTAATCTTTTGATTTGTTATTTATTAATTCATTTAAGTCTACACACCTTAAAACATTACTCATTTCACCTTTACTCATAGGTTTTTCATTAATATCAATAAATTGATATTTTATTTTTCTTTCCTTAAAAAATCGCTCTGCCTTTTTTGTATCAAAACATTTTTTACGTCCAAATATTTGTATCACTTTTATCCTCCTTCTTTCTATTTTATTCCATTATTTTTTTATAAAATAAATGCTTTAAAGCCCATAACAACTTTAAAGCATTTATAAAATTACTATTTATCTAATCCAACTATTGTATCTAAAGCAATTTCCATCATATTAGTAAATGTCTTTTGTCTTTCTTCTGAACTTGTAACTTCTCCAGTAATAAAGTGATCACTTACTGTCATTATTGCTAATGCTTTAACTCCATATTTTGCTGCTACAGTATAAAGACCTGCTGCTTCCATTTCAACGCCTAAACATCCAAAGTCAGCCCATTTCTTCCAGTCTTCATTATCATCTCCATAGAATATATCTGAACTATAGATTGGACCTACATTAGGTTTTATTCCTTTTTCAACAGCTACATCATAAGCTTTCTTTAATAATTCAAAGTTAGCAGTTGGAGCATAAGTTCTTCCTTGGAATCTTGTTAAGTTAAGATTTGAATCAGTACATGCTGACATTGCAATTATTAAGTCTCTAACTTTAACTTCTTCTTTGTATCCTCCACAAGTTCCAACTCTGATAAGATTCTTAACACCATATTCAGTAATTAATTCATTAGCATATATTGAAATTGAAGGAATACCCATTCCTGTTCCTTGTACTGAAATTCTCTTTCCTTTATATGTTCCAGTAAATCCATACATTCCTCTTACTTCATTATAGCATACAACATCTTCTAAAAATGTTTCAGCTATAAATTTAGCTCTTAATGGATCTCCTGGTAATAATACGCTTTCTGCAATTTCTCCTTTTTTTGCATTAATATGAATGCTCATCTTATACCTCCATATATTTTATAATTTTATTTTTATACTATCTTATATTTTCTTTTCTAAAAGCACCAGGCATAATCTCTTTTAAAGTTGATACTATATAATCGTCTGCACTTTTAGCCAGAATCACTTCTACATTTTCATCACCAAATTCACATAGAACTTGACGACATATTCCGCATGGATAAGTATGTTCTTCCGCACTTCCAACAATTGCTATAGCTCTTATTTCAGATTCGCCATTTGCAATTCCAGTGAATATTGCTGTTCTTTCAGCACAATTTGTAGCACCAAAAGATGCATTTTCAACATTACATCCTCCATATATTTTACCACTTTTAAATAATACTGCTGCTCCAACTTTAAATTTAGAATATGGAGCATAAGCTCTTTCTCTGTAATCTAAAGCTGTTTTAATAAGGTTTTTATAATCCATGATATCCCCCCCTATTTTCAATACTCACAATATAACTGCTTATATATAGTATATCCTATTCTTTTTATATAAATCTACAAATAAAATATAAACCACTATATAATTTTTTCTTAATCTTCTTGCTCTTAATTCATATTTAAATTCTCCCTCCTATTATAAGGAGGGAAGTTTTTTATTTAAATAACTATTATATAATTAATTTTTCTATCTCTTTCCAGCATCAAATGGTTCTCCAGCTGCTTTTGGAGCTTGAGATGATTTTGAGAATAACACTAAAGCAATTAAAGTTATTACATAAGGGAATACCTTTAATATTACTGGTGGTATTGAGCCTAATGCTGGGATTACTGATGATACATTAGCAACTGTTGTTGCAAATCCAAAGAATAATGTAGAAGCAAGTATTCCTAATGGCTTCCATTGACCAAATATTAATGCTGCTAATGCTAAAAATCCGATTCCAGCAACACTACCATTGAATTCTCCTGAATATGTTACAAGAATTATTGCTCCACCTAATGATGAAAGACCACCTGAAAGTAACACTCCAATATATCTCATTTTGAAAACACTAATTCCTGCTGCATCAGCTGCTTGTGGATGTTCACCACATGCTCTAAGCCTTAAACCAAAACTTGTTTTATATAATACAAAAATACTTACAATAAGAATTACAAGAACTAACCATGTAGTAATATAAGTCTTTTTAAAGAACAAATCACCTATTATAGGTATTTCAGATAAAAATGGAATATCTTTTGGATAGAATCCATTTCTAATTCTTATACGTCCACTTCCTGCTACACTTCTTGCAAGGAATATTGTTAAGGCACTTGCAATCATATTTATAGCTGTACCACTTATTGTCTGGTCAGCATTTAAGTTTATACTTGCAAATGCATGTAGAAGTGAAAATATCATTCCTACAATAAAAGCAGCCAATAATCCAATCCATAAAGGAAGAGTACTATCTGGAGACATAGTTTCCTGTAATTTTGATATTGTTAAAGCTCCTACAAAAGAACCTATTATCATAAAACCTTCTAAACCTATGTTAATAATACCACTACGTTCACAATATAATGCTCCTAGTGCAGTTATAAGTAGAGGAATTGTATATACAATAGCATATGGAAATATATTTTGTATTGTTGACCACATATTATTTTTCCTCCTTGTTTATTTTATTATCTGATTCATTTGGTAATATACCAGTACCGCTGTCACCTGGCTTTTTATTCTTTTTAACTTTAAATTTCTTAACAATCATAGGTACTGCTGCACTTATTGCTGCAAAGTAAATTATAATTGCAATTATTGTATCTGCTATTTCTGGTGGAATGCTTGTGTTAACATTCATGAATCCTTTACCAGAATATAATAATCCAAAGAATATTGCTGACGCTAAAACTCCAAGTGGATTGTTAGCTCCAAGTAATGATACTGCTATACCATCAAATCCTTGAGAAGGCATTACTCCAATCTGAATATTAGAAGCATTTCCCACATATTGGGCAACTCCTGCAAGACCTGATAAAGCACCTGCAATCATCATAGCTAATACTATATTCTTATTTACTGACATACCTGCATATTCTGCTGCATCTCTATTAAAACCAACTGCTTTTAATTCATATCCTAAAACAGTCTTGTTTAATATAAATCCAATTAAAACTACGGCAACAATTGCTATTATTAAACCTAAGTTTATATATGAACCATCGAATAAATTAGTAAGCCATTCTGTCTTTAATGATGCAACTGCTGGAATATTCTTAGATTCAGTTTCAGTTGATCCTTTAAAATATGCTGGTACTGCATAGTAAATTATCCAATATGCTGTCCAGTTCATCATAATTGATGATACAACTTCATTTACATTAAATTTAGCTTTTAAAAATCCTGGTACAAATGCCCATAATGCCCCTGCTAAAGCACCTACTAAAACCATAAGTATTAACAGAAGAAATCTAGGCATACTGTCACTATATAATAATCCTATACTTGTAGCACAGAAACCACCAAAAAGCATTTGTCCTGGAGTTCCAATATTAAACAAACCTGTTTTAAATGCAAATGCTACTGAAAGACCTGTAAATATCAAAGGTGTTGCTGTAGCTAAGGTATCACCTATTCTTTGAATATTCATTAATCCACCTTTAAAAAGGTACATATATCCGTCAACTGGATTGTCTCCTATAATTAACATTAAAATTGCTCCTGCAATCAGTCCTAAAGCAACTGCAATCACAGAATTTAAAGCTTCTTTTTTAGTCATGCTTTGCTCCTCCTTTATGAACACCAGCCATCATTAATCCAATTTCATTTTCATCTGTATCAGCTGCATTAACAATTCCGATCAATTCACCACCGTTAACTATTGCAATCCTATCAGCTAAGTTCATAACTTCGCTTAATTCAAGTGATACAAGTAATACTGCTTTATCAGCATCTCTTTCTTCAACTAATCTCTTATGAATGTATTCAATTGATCCTACATCAAGGCCTCTTGTAGGCTGAACAGCTATTAATAAATCTGGATCTAATCCTATCTCACGTCCAATGATAGCTTTTTGTTGATTTCCACCAGACATTTGTCTTGAGATTGACTGTCCTCCATGTCCTGATCTAACATCAAATTCTTTTATAATCTTTTCAGCATATTCATGAATTGCATCTCTCTTTAATAATCCATGTTTAGAAAATGGTTCTTTATTATATCTTTGAAGTACAATATTATCTTCAAGTGTATAATCTAATACTAATCCTCTTTTTTGACGATCTTCTGGAATATGACCTATACCTGAATCAATACGCTTACGGATTGATATATTAGTTATATCATTACCTTTTAGAATTATTTTCCCCTCTTTTGCTGGTCTCATACCAGTAATAGCTTCGATTAATTCAGTCTGACCATTTCCTTCTACACCGGCAATACCAAGAATTTCTCCTCTTCTTACTTCAATTGAAAAATTCTTAAGTCCAAGAACTTTTTTATTATTTAATACTGATAAATTTTCAACCTTTAATACTACATCACCAGCTTTTTTAGGCTTTTTATCAACTTTAAAGTTTACTGGTCTTCCAACCATCATTTCAGCCATCTTAGCTTCGCTTGTTTCTTTTACATTAATAGTACCAATGTATTTACCTCTTCTGATAACTGTACATTGATCTGCTACTTCTTTAATTTCTTTAAGCTTATGAGTTATAATTATTATTGACTTTCCTTCACTTATTAAGTTTTTAATTATCTTCATAAGTTCATCAATTTCCTGTGGAGTAAGAACTGCTGTAGGTTCATCTAAAATTAACACTTCAGCATCTCTGTAAAGCATCTTAAGTATTTCTACTCTCTGCTGCATTCCTACAGTTATATCTTCTATTTTTGCATATGGATCAACATTTAGACCATATCTTTTAGATAATTCTTCAACTCTTTTTGCTGCACTCTTTACATCAACAACTAATCCTTTTTTAGGTTCACATCCTAAAATAATATTTTCTGTTACCGTAAAATTATGAACTAATTTAAAATGCTGATGCACCATTCCTATACCTAAATCATTTGCAACATTAGGATTAGAAATCTTTACTTCCTTGCCACGTACTTTTATAATTCCTCCGTCAGGCTGATACATACCAAAAAGTACTGACATCAAAGTAGATTTACCTGCTCCATTTTCACCCAATAATGCATGAACTTCACCTTTTTTTAATCTTAAGGTGATATTATCGTTTGCTACATTACCAGAAAATTCTTTACGGATATTTAGCATCTCAACTACATATTCCATAATAGTGTCCTCCTTGTATTAACTAACAGTATTTACCTCAACATAAAATTAACAATGGGTTTAACAGATTATACGATATGAAATACCCTATAAACTATCGGCCCCCATTGTTACTAATTTAATAATATTTTACACTTATCCAACTAATGATCCATCATCATTATTATCTCTAACAACGATTGATCCATCTTTAAGTTTTGCATAAATATCTTCTACAACCTTCATTGTTTCATCACTTAAATTTGGATTATTATCTGGAATACCTACTGCATCATTGCTTATATCAAATGTTAATATTTTACCGCCTTTAAAGTTTCCATCTACTAAGTCTTTAATCATGCTATAACTTGCTACATCGACTTTCTTAATAGCTGAAGTAAGAATTACTGATTTACCTTCTTTATAGATACCATCATCAAACTGGTCTCTATCTACTCCTATCACCCATACTTCATTTCCTGCATCAACTTGTGTCTTTGCTGCTGTTATAACACCATTACCAACTCCACCTGCTGCGCAGAATATAGCTTTAACACCTCTATCATACATTGTATTTGCAATTTGTGTACCTGCTGCCACATCATTAAATGTTCCTTGATATATTATATTTTCTTCATCTAATGTTATTTTAGTACCCAAATTAGCATTAGCATAAGCTACACCTTGCTGGAATCCCCAATTAAATTTTTTTACAGCCGGTATCTTCATTCCACCTATAAATCCTAAGCTTCCTTCTTTTAATTGAACTGAAGCTGCAACACCTGCTACAAATCCCGATTGATGCTCTGCAAATAAAATTGAAACAGTATTATCTTTAACTTCTGAAACTGGATTATTTTCTGCTCCATCATTTGGAGTTCCATCAATTATTACGAACTTGGCATCTTGATATTTTTCTTGTGCCTCATAAATTGCTGTTTCAAACTTAAATCCTGGTGCTGCTATTAATCTATAGCCTGCATCATATAAATTTCCTATTTCTGTCATATAACTAGCTTTATCTTCTCCAGTCGGTTTTAGATATTTTGCATCTTTTAGATTAAAGTCTTTTTGTGCTTTTTCAATACCTTCCCATGTACCCTGATTGAATGATTTATCATCTATAGTTCCTGAATCTGTAATCATTCCAACCTTTATTTTTTCATCTGCACTATGATTTTCTCCAGTACTTGATGAATTTCCACATCCAGCAAATAACCCAACTACAATTGCTGAAACTGCTAATAGTGATAGTAATTTTTTTCTCATTAAAACCATCCTCCTAATGAATATTCTTTATTAGTAATATAATAAAAATTAAATAAATTCTGATTATAGATAATATAATCTTTCTTATTATTTTAAATATCACTTTTTATTATTAGAAATTATTAAATAAATATGTATACTGATAATTTACATATTATCTTATCTAGTCATATTTTCTCACTTTTGAATTAAAATAAAATTCACAAATTTCATTTTAATTCATACAATTTCTTCCATGTTACTTTTGTCGAATATCATCTAGCATTTTCATGATATTATACTATTATACACTTGTCAATTAAAATAGTATCACTTTTCAGTATATTAAGTAATATAGCATACTATATTTATTTTTTTATGCTTTTATTCTGCATATTGTAAAAAGTCAAAGCAGTATATAATATATTATATACTGCTAAATATTTACATTTTATTCTTAGTCTTTAATGAATCTACAAATCGTTCCATTCTCTTTAAGGCTTCTATTATGTTATCCATAGATGATGCATAACATGCTCTTATAAATCCTTCACCACATTCACCAAAAGCATTTCCTGGAACAGTGAGTACTTTTTCATTTATAAGAAGCTGTTCACAGAATTCATCTGATGATATTCCTGTAGATTTAATACTTGGGAATACATAAAACGCTCCTAATGGCTCAAAGCATTCTAATCCCATCTTCTTAAATCCATCAACCAGTACTCTTCTTCTTCTATTATATTCCCTTCTCATTTCTCCTATACTTTCATCGCCATTTTTCAATGCTTCTATTGCAGCATACTGAGCTGTTGTTGGCGAACACATTATTGCATATTGATGGATTTTTTTCATCTGGCTTATTAATGTAGGATGTCCACAAAGATATCCTAATCTCCAGCCTGTCATTGCATATGCTTTAGAAAATCCATTTATAACAAGAGTCTTATCTTTTATTTCTGGAAATGATGCTATAGAAACATGTTTATTGTCATAACATAACTCTGCATATATTTCATCTGAAATAACAATAATATCTTTATCTTTTAAAACTTCTACTATTCCTGCTAGTTCTTCCCTAGTCATTATTGCACCTGTTGGATTATTAGGAAATGGTATAATAACAACTTTTGTTTTTGGAGTAATAGCTGCCTCAAGTTCTTCTGGTGTAAGCTTAAACTGATTTTCAGCTTTTAAATTTAACACTTTAGCTGTAGCACCTGTAAATGCTGTACATCC
>JBJEJM010000057.1:24488-28096 GCA_051878075.1 Clostridium sp.
TTTCAGCTTTTAAATTTAACACTTTAGCTGTAGCACCTGTAAATGCTGTACATCCCTTATATGCTACAAAACTTGGTTCTGGTATTATGACTTCATCACCTGGCCCCACCAATGCTCTAAGTGCAATATCTATTCCTTCACTTCCACCTACAGTAACAATTATTTCGTCAATTGGATTATAGCTTAAGTCAAATCTTCTATATAGATACTTTGCTATTTCATTTCTTAATTCAATGAAGCCTGCATTTGATGAATAATGTGTATGTCCTTGTTCTAATGAATAAATCCCTGCTTCTGTAACATTCCATGGAGTAAGGAAATCAGGTTCTCCAACTCCAAGCGAAATAACATCATCCATTTCATTTACCATATCAAAATATTTTCTTATACCTGATGGAGGCATATTTTTAACATCTTCTCTTATCATATTTTCCAGCATCATATAAATATTGCCTCCCTGTCTTCAACTTTCTTTTCTTTAAATATTGTTCCATGATCTTTATACTTTTTAAGTACAAAATGAGTTCCTGTACTCAATACATATTCCTGAACAGCAAGTTTTTCTGATACAAAAAGTGCTACTTCCTTCATTGTCTTTCCTTCAACTATAACTGTTAAATCAAATCCCCCAGACATTAAATAGCATGCTTTAACTTGTGGGAACTTATATATTCTTTCGGCTACTTTATCAAAACCTTCTCCTCTTTGAGGTGTTATTTTTACTTCAATTAATGCAGTAACTGTTTCACTCCCAGTATTTTCCCAATTAATAAGAGTTGTATATCCTGCAATTATACTTTTCTCTTCATAATCTCTGATTGCATCTCGAACTTCTTCTACAGTTTTACCTGTCATAACAGCTATCTGCTCATCGCTATACCTGCTATTCTTTTCTAGTATTTCTAGTATCTCTTCCATTTTAAACCCCTCCCGATATAAAAGTTTAAATTTTATACTAATCTAATGTTGATAATATGATTATTCAAACATTTGCATGTATATTACACTAATTTTTAATTTTAAAAATAAAAAAATTCCATTCATCCACAAGGGACGAAGGAACTGCTTCGCGGTACCACCCTAATAAACAGCAATAAATGCTATTCACTCAGTAAGAATATTGATTCAAATATTCTTTTCCTTTTAACGCAGGAAATACGTCATAACCTAATTAAGAAAATAATATTCTTAGTTCTCAGCATGAAATTCAAAGACTGCTTCTGTTAAACCTGCTTACTGAATTGCACCAACCTTCAGCTCTCTTAAAAGCATAGAAAAACTTACTCTTCCTTATCACTATTTTTGAAAATATTTAATTACATAAATCTTTATTTATTATTATAAACATAAATTTATAAATAATTCAATAGTATTTTTTGCATTATCTTAAACAATTAATAATATTTAGTTAACAGTTAACAATTATTATGATAACTGTTAACTAATATTTTTCACTCTATAAATACATTCTTTATTTATTATACTGCTGTTTCTTGGCCCTTCTACAGCTCTGACATCTTACAGGATCATTTTGAAATCCCTTTTCTTTATAGAATTCCTGTTCACCAACTGTAAATATAAATTCCTCTCCACAATCTCTGCATATTATTTTTTTGTCTTCCATATCTAATATCATATTGCCAGAGTATATACTCTGCAACAATTCACCTCCTTTAACACTTAAAGCATACGCTTTAATATATATATTATTTCTAAAATTCAAATAATATATTCATCTATTCAATCTAAAAACTAAATATTTTAATCTAATATTTTGTTAAATCAGCATATAACTTAATGGTATCTATAAGATTTCAATCTTGAACTCATCATCTATAAGATTTATTTTACATTTTCCTCCACTTGAAAGACTTCCAAATAAAATTTCATCAACAAAAAGAGGCTTTATTTTAGAATCAATAACTCTTATTATTTCTCGTGCTCCAAATTCTTTTGAAGTTCCAATTTTAGCAACATAATCACTGCATTCTTCACTAAATATAACTTCTATATTCTTAGAAGCAAGCTTATCTTTAAAGTCATTAAGCTTTTTAACTGCAACTTCTTTTGCCATTTCACTATTCATTCCGTTAAACACAACTATTTTATCAAGCCTGTTCCTAAATTCAGGTGTAAAGAATTTTTTTACCTCTTCCATTATAGCTTCACCCTGAATTTCCCTATCACCAAAACCAATAAGTCTTTTTCCTATATTTTTAGCTCCAGCATTTGAAGTCATAATAATTATTACATTTCTAAAATCAGCTTTCCTGCCTTTATTATCAGTAAGAGTAGCATAATCCATGACTTGTAGTAAAACATTTAATATATCTTCATGTGCTTTTTCAATTTCATCTAATAACAGTACACAGTGAGGTTTCTTTCTTATAGAATCCGTAAGGAGTCCTCCCTCTTCATATCCAACATATCCTGGAGGCGATCCTATAAGTTTAGCTGCTGAATGTTTCTCACCATATTCACTCATATCAAATCTTACAAGATCAAGACCAAGCTGCTTAGAAAGACATCTTGCTATTTCTGTTTTACCTACTCCTGTAGGTCCTACAAACAGCATTGATGCAACTGGTTTATCCTCTTCGTTCAATCCAGCCCTTGACATTTTAATACATCTGACTACTTCTTCAATAGCCTTATCCTGATGGAAAATATTTTTCTTTAATTCACTTTCTATATTTTTTAGTGAATCAATTTCGCTGCTTTCAACTGTCTGCTTTGGAATATTGCATACTTTTGATACTATATCTTCAATGACATTTTCATCAACAGACAGCCTTTTTTCAGAATCATTATTATGAATTCTAACATACGCCCCTGCTTCATCTATTATATCTATTGCTTTATCTGGCAGAAACTTATCATTTATATACTTATCACTTAAAACAACAGCATCCTTTATTGCTGCATCAGTATAAGTTACATTATGATAATTTTCATAGCTTTCTTTTATACCATTTAATATAGTTATGGCTTCATCAATAGCAGGCTCACTTATATCAATGGTCTGAAATCTTCTTATAAGCGCCTTGTCTTTTTCAAAATATTTTTTATATTCGTCATATGTTGTTGATCCTATAAACCTGATTTTACCTTCTGTAAGATATGGTTTTAATAAATTAGATGCATCCAATGCTCCACCATTTAATGCACCTGCCCCGACAATATTATGTATTTCATCTATATACACAATTGCCTTATTTTTTTTGCTTATAAGATCAAGTATTCTCTTTATTCTTTCTTCAAAATCTCCTCTATACTTTGTTCCTGCAATAACAGATCCTAAATCCAATGAGTACATGCAACTTCCTTTAAGCTTTTCTGGTACTTTATTGTCACTAATAAGCTTTGCAAGTCCTAATGTAATTGCAGTCTTACCAACTCCTGCTTCTCCAACATGTACAGGATTATTCTTATTTCTCCTGCACAATATTTGAATAGTCCTGTCTAATATATCTTCTCTTCCTACTAAAGGATCTGAGTTTTCACGCACTTTTTCTATTAAATCAGTTGTATATTTGTTTAGAAAAGCATCTTCTTTTTTTCTTCTTGTTTTTTCATCATCTTTACTATCACTTTCTTCCAATGATTCT
>JBJEJM010000058.1:0-6264 GCA_051878075.1 Clostridium sp.
TGTGTCAACACATCATCAAGTATCTATTTTATTGAAATATATTTCTATATCTGTGTCATAATTATTTATTTTTGTTTCTTTGATTTAAATAAGTAGCTCCTCCTATAGTTAATCCTACAGGTAATAAAGAATATCTCATATCTGGATTATTAAAGTTTGCTCTTCTAGACAACGGAATTAATTTACCATTATCGTCAAAAGTGAATGGAGCAGTAGATTTTAATTGAGAAGGTTTAAGACTCTCAAATACAGTTCCTGTATTATAGTCTCCTGTTTCTTCATTAAACATAAGCTTAGGCTTTGCAGCACCTCCCCAATCTCCAATATCTCTTATAATAGCACTATCAAAATTAGTATCATCCTAATATCTAATTAATCTCTCTATGTTTCTAGTAGACATTCTTCCTTTAGAGGGTATTATTGCATTTACAGTTTTACTAAACTCTTTCATTTTATCCTACACAGCTTTAGGATAATCATCAATATTATCAAAATGGGGATTTTTTATATTATATTCTTTTCCTAACTTATATAAAAACTCATCTTCTAATGAATATTTATCTAAATACAAAATATCATTAGGGTCATCAAAATATATTCCATACTTATTGGCAAATTCTCTTGCTTCTGCAATATTTTTTGACAGTGACAGTTTTTCTAATCCTCTTCCCTAAATAACAGGAATATCTTTCCAAGACTTTCCATAACCTTCTATCTCTAGAGGATTTTCTAAATTAAGATATAATTCTTTTCTTCTTTCAGGAGAATAAGATTTTCTTGTTCTATCAAATGCAGCTTTTTGTCCTTTTTTTAGAGTATATAAATCTTCTAAATATATTTCTTTATCTACTAAATTATTTAAAAAAGTATTCTAAAAATTTTCTAGTTTAGCAGCTAAATAATTATCTTTAAAATTCTTTTTTAATTCTTTTATATGATAATCGTAATAATTTTTATCTATATTTAGTGCTTCTTTTAAAGTAACTTCATCTACAGGTTTATGAGAATAACTAGCACTCATAATAGGATTATCTGTAGAATATATAGCTGTAGGTCTTCCTTCTATATTAGTATCAAATATTGTAAAACTTGGGTCATACTAATCTCCTACTGTATGATAAGTTTTTATAGGATTTCCCTAAGCATCTATAGCTTTATTTTTAGGAGTTCTGTATTTAAACCAATTATCCCACATTCTCTATCCTGTTTTTATATCTCCTTCAAGATAAGCTTTTGCATAGTCTCTATCTAATCTATTTACAAATTCTGAGTAAGCTCTCATATCATTAAATCCTGTAAATGTATTAGAAGAAGGAGCTGAAGTATTAGGAGTATAAGTAATCTATCTTGAAGAGATAGGAGTAAGTAATGTACTATTTAAAGCACTATTATCTAACATATCTGCTATTATTTTACTCTATGCCTATTTATTACCTAATTTAGCAGCAGAATAAGTAACTCCTTTTTTAATAGAATTAAATATAGGACTAGCTAAATCTTTAAATCCTAATAATTCCAATTCAGGATATGTCCTTTCTAGACCTATAACTCTCTTCTCTCCTGTAAAAGGATTTATTTCAGACTAATTAATAAGATTATCTAGTCTTCTCTAAGCTACTCTATCAGCAATTTCCTTAGAACCATAAACATTAAAATTAGGTAACATCATAGTACCTTTTTCTCCTGTAACCTAGTCTACTAAGTTACCCTCTTCATCAAATGCTACAGGATTATTATTAGTTTCTCTTACATAACCTCCTTCTGCAAATTTATTATAAGTATCTCTTATAGTAGCTAAGTCAGTAATACCATTGTCTATACCTAGTTTTATATAGGCAGCCCTGTCTGCCATACTAAGTTTATTCCATTCATTCATATATTATATATAAGTTAATGAATTATTATTAAGTAAGAAGGCATCTATAATACCTTCTTTAATATTTTCTTTTAATTTCTTTTTAATCTCTCTATTAAATTTTAGCTCATAAAAAGTCTTGTTAGTATAATCAGCTTTACATTTATTATATATTAATCTAAATACTTCTTTAACATCTGACTTAACTAAAATTCTTTTGCTATAAGCTTCTTTGTCTTCATACCATAGTTTAATAGTCTTATCCCAATCTATAGGAAGAGGAGCATTAACCTTACCATTCTTTATAGTTATTTTGGGAGAATACTTTCTTATTTCCAAAACTCCCATTCTTTGAGGTAAAGTAAAATCATTACCTTTTGATAATTCCTCTGCTATACATTTATTAAATGTTCTTATAATACTATAAAACTCTTTTTCCGTCAAAGGTCTTCCTATGTTATACCAATGATTTTTTCGCAGAATTTTATAGATGTCATAAACTCCCACTGAATTATTGATTCTATGAGTTCTATGGGATGAAACTTTTTTAATAGAGTCCTTAAATTCATCATAAGTCTAACTCATAATTATTTATCATCTAGTCTTTACTTCTGATAGATTATCCTTAGCATCATTTTCCTAATCCTAAGGCTGATATATAGTACCTCCTAATTCCTTAACAACTAATTCTGTTATAGTAGGAACTAATGCTGCTTCAAGAGGAAATTCTCTGTCCAATATATCACAATTAGCGACTTCATCATTAGTACACTATAATTCTGAAGCTTTCTCTACATCATCAAATATACCTGTCATCTATACTTTTCTTAAATATTGATGATTAGGATTTGCTGATTTGAAATATAAATATTTATCAGGACCTATAGCACAATAAATAATGTTTTTAAGATACTTATTATGCCCTACATATCTTAGTCTTTCTCTGCTTACTAAAGTAATCTCTCCCTAAAAATAGTCTGTAGGATAAACTCTTTGATTGCCTATCTTCATAAGATTAGGTATCTACTAAACACTCTTTAGTGTAGAACCAGCACAAGGTACTCCTTCTATATTGTCAGTAACCTATAAGTTTAAGCATATAGTTTGATAATTACTCTCTGGTATAGATTTCTTAATATCTGAGTATCTTTGCTTTAATATAAAATTCCTGTACTTTGATAATAAAAATATAACATGATTCTCATTAATTAGTGAATCATCTGATGTTAATTTTAATTCATCAAGCACAAGATAAACCAATTCTTTATATGTCATACTTAATATATTTAAGTTAATTATTAATTTATAAAAATAAAACCTTGTGCAAAGATACTTAAAATATATCATATACACAAGGTTATTATTTAATTTCTTAATGTTTATAATAATATTTATTATATTATATCACTATTTAATCATTTATTCTAAGGTTATTATCCTCAGTCTGTCTGAATAATGAGTCCTCAGATATTCTAAACTGTTTCTGTTTATAATAGTTACTGTCCTTAAACAAGGATTCTTGGGTCAAGAAGTGAGGAGCTGATATAAGACAACTGTTATCACTTAAACATAGTAATGCTTTTACAATAGTAGTATAATCATCATCTGTTATATAATTAGAAAACAGTTTCACAATATCATTAATAAAGGATAATATCAATATGTTGTTCATATCATCATTGTCTATATATCCTATATTTTCCAAGTAACTATAATATTTCTCTATTGCATTAATAGTAATTAAATCAAGCTCTTCCATTGCATCCACAATTAATGTTAATACTCTCCTCAATATTCCTAAAATACTTATTCCATACTTCTATAGCCTTTAGGTTATTTCCTGACTATATACAGGCATCAAGCATCTTAATCTATAATATTTTATCTATGATACCATAAGGTGTATTACAAGTGTCTCCTAGCTATTTAAGATAACTCATCATATTATTATAGATAGGATAAGTGTTAATTACTGCCTTCATTACAGTATTAACATCATAACCACAAGGAGCAGTAGAAGTTCCTGCTGCTGGAGTTCCAGCACCTAATATATATACAAAGAATATGTTATTCTCAATTTCTCCCAAGTCTGTTTTATCAAGTTTTAAATGAACATATTTACTATAATAGGTTATAGTATCTTCATCCTTAACAGAAATTCCATCATCATCAGTTACTGTAGTTTCCAAGTCATTCCTAGTATAAATATAGCTTTCTTTTCTGTGTTCTTTAGCATCCCAAGTATATACAGGATTATTACTAGGACCATTCTAAGAATAAGTATCTTGATTATCTATAATTATTTTTCCTATAAATATACCTTCATAGTATTTACTATTCTCCACTTCAGCATCTATTATAAGATACTTATTATCCTAAGTAATCTTTATATTATTGAATATTATCATATACTAAAAGTTTAATTAATAAAAAAGGGAGACTTAATAGCCTCCCTATAATTATATTACTATTATTAATATCACTGAGCCTTAAGATTTGAATTAGCTGCTGCCTTAGCAGTATATTGTACTGTAACTCCAGTATTTGTTTGTATTGCAGTGATAAATGCCTTGGCATCTATTGTACTTGGAATAGCAATAGTCAAATCCTTCTCAGACTTTTGTACTTCTTGATTAGCACCTGTATATGCATAGTGTATATCAATGGTGTTATACTTAAGAGTAGGATTAGCAAGATACTTTGTAGGAATAAAATCAGGCCAGCTTATATTCCTGTAAATATCACCTCTATCTCCCATACAGAAATACTCAAGGTCAGCAATCTTAGTGCCATTATCAATAACTCCAGCAGACTCAGTATCTTCAACTACACCCCAAATTCTTTGGTCTCCACTGACAGTAATTACATCAGGTTGTACTGTGAAGTATACAGGAACTTGTTGCTTAGTGCCTAAAAACCACTCTTGAGGAACCTCATCAATAAGAATACCCTTATAGGTCTTTCCCTTTTCAAGAGTCTGCATCTTACCATTCTTTAATACAGGCTATTGAGTATCAGTACTGTCTATAAGAATAATATCTACAAGAGGATATAACTCTCTCTTAAAGTTATTAGCTAATGACAAAGCCATAGTCTTATAGAAATCTGATACAGACATACCACTATAAGCTCTTACTACACCATGCTTAATATAGACATCTTGGTCTGACATACCAATGTATTGTCTAATATTGATTCTTACTAAATAATCCTGTCCAGCTACAGGTTGTCCTCCATTAACATTGCTGTCAAGGGTAAGAGTTACAGCCTTAAGCTCTCTTGCCATATCAGCAGCATCTGTTACCTTAACATATTCTACATTACCCTTAGTAAGCAAGTCACTTCTCAATAATCCCGCAGGACTCATATATTGAAAGTAAGTGTCATTTGCAACATCTTTCTTTACTGCAATAGCACCTGCTTTATCTGTAGTTAATACACTAGGAGTCTTAATACCTCCATCTGTTGTTACGACATAAAGGTGTCGTACCTAATTTACATTATATACCATTTATATAAAAAATTAAATTAAACATAAATCTAATATACTAATTTATAATTATTTTATATTAGACTGATTACTATTTATCTAAATTATCTACATTTATAGACTTACTTACAAGAGCCATTCTTACAGCTCTGTCTAATATAAGTCTATGGAGTGCAGTATTTAACATACACTCTGATTTATTACTCTAGTTATTAATCTTTAGTCCTTGAGTACTAATATCTTCAATTATTATAGGACTAGGTTTAGATAAATATCTAACTAAATATTTTGTTATGTTATAATTAGATATTAACTCTACTGTATTATCATTTGCATCAAGCCTAAGAACTCTATTCTTAGAAAAACCTCTGAATGGATTCTTTTTTATTCTATGAAATTCATCCTATCTTACAGGGATTACTGGTACTACTAATTCATTAATACAATTATCTGTATCACTGCTTATAGTAGCAGATTCATAAGTTATAAACCATAAATCTGAAGGAATCTTAAAAAATACAGAAGAACTATCAATTCCTTTAATATTATTTTCTTTAGTAGTACTTTCATAAGTATTAATTAGACTACTAAGGTATCTTCTAATCTCTTCTGTTTTCTCAAATGAATCTCCGTTAGGATTTTTCCCATTATAAAGTTCTATTACAATGTCTTCCTAAGCCTTAGTGAGAAACACTGATTTTTCATACTCTGTAAACGACATAGTATCAGTATCTCCAAACTTCAACTTCTAACTATAAGACTGAATTAATACATCAAATTCATTTGAAAATTCCTCTACTGTCATAATTACTCACTCCTTTGTCCTGAATTAATAACATCAGCAGGCTGTCCTACATAAAATACCTTAGCTAACTCTACAGCTCTTTGAAGAATCTCTGGGTGTAATTCCTTAGCTAAT
>JBJEJM010000059.1:0-6185 GCA_051878075.1 Clostridium sp.
ACAAAGATGGAGTTGGGAATAATCTAGCTAAAATTGAATTGATGTGCAGATAGAAATTAAAATAAGCTGTTAGGATGATCTGAAAGTATCGTTAAAATAGTTATGGATAAAATTTAATAATAAATGTAACTAAATATATTAATCACTCCAGATAAATTATATTAACTATATTTTTATGGGGTGATTTACTTTGTCTTAGAAGCCATGTATATGTAAATTTACTAAAAATACTTTATTATAAATAAATGTTGTTATTGCATAAATATGTTTGATACATATGTTATTATGATGATTTTACTTGCTTTGAAAAGAGGTACAGGTATATATGATTTTATAGAAAATACTTTATTATAGATAAGTGTTGTTAACATATAATCATAAATTACATTATATTTGTATATAACTTTTATCCATCAAAAATTATCGGAAAATAATTAAATTTTAATAACAACATTTTCTTATAATAAAGTTATAACTGATAAATTTATGTTAAATACCTGCGGAGGCAATATCTAAATATTTAGCTTTTCTATAAGTAATTATCATATACTAAAATGTGTTATAATCATAAAGAACAAATGAAATATAGCGAGGTGTAATGATGGCAAAGGTTATCGTTGTTGGTGCAGGTCCTGCAGGAATTATGGCAGCATTAAGCAGTTCAAAGAATAACGAAGTTGTTTTAATAGAGAGAAATAATGAAATAGGAGCAAAGCTTAAACTTACTGGTGGTGGAAGATGCAATATAACAAATAACAGGGATATTGAAGAGTTTTTTGATAAAATTGTTACAAATAATAAATTTTTATATAGTGCTCTTTATACTTTTTCTAATTATTCTCTTTTAGAATATTTTTCAGAACATGGCTTAGAATATAAGGAAGAGCTTGATCAGAAAATATATACAAAGAGTGATAAAGCTGATGAAGTCATTGAAGTATTGAAAAATGACTTGAAGTCTAATAATGTAAAAGTAAAATATAATACAAAAGTTAAAGATTTAATTGTAGAAGATAATACAGTTAAGGGAATTATAACAGAAGGCGGCCATAAGATATATGGAGATAAAGTTATTATAACTACTGGAGGAAAGAGTTTCCCAAATACTGGATCAGATGGATTCATGTATGATGTACTAAAGAAATATGGTCATACTATAACGCCTATATATCCTGCATTAATACCTTTAGTTATTAAAGAAGAATTCGTAAAGTCGCTTCAAGGTGTATCTATGAAGGATGTAGTTATTTCTGCTAAAGTCAAGAAAAGAAAAATAGAGAAAATCGGAGATATGATATTTACTCATTTTGGAATATCTGGCCCAGGGGTATTAAAGCTTTCATCATATATAAATAAGGCATTAGCAGAGGGAGAAGTACAGGTTCAGCTTGATTTTATGAGTGATAAATCAAAAGATCAGCTATCACAAATAATAAGGAGCAATCCTTCAAAGACTGTACTGAATAATTTAAAAGGAACACTTCCACAGAATTTCTTAAAGGAAATATTTAATTTACTTGGACTTACTGAAGTAAAGGCAAGTGATTTAAAAAAGGAAGATGAAAATAAAATAATTGAATACATAAAAGAAATGAAACTTACAGTAAGAGAAACACTTACTATAAAAGCAGCTCAGGTTACAAGCGGAGGGGTAAGTGTAAAAGAAATAAATTCATCTACAATGGAATCAAAGCTTATTAATAATCTTTATTTTGCAGGAGAAGTAATTGATATTGATGCTGAAACAGGAGGATATAATCTTCAGATGGCATTTTCTACTGGATATCTTGCAGGATGTGATTTTTAAGTTTTTTTAAATATATTTTGTTTTATTGTAAATCATATATTTTAATATGTTAAATACAAATATGCATATATATAACATTTTTATATTTTGGTGTAAAATGAAATTAAGTCTTGAATTTTCTATGTATTATTTGTATAATTAGTTGTATTAATTTAATAAATTAAAAATTGTGATTGAGAGAGTAGCTTTTATGGAGTTTGCAGGGAGAAAAGATCAACAGACTGAAAATCTTTTTAAATGAAGTAATAGTGAAGTTCACTCAGGAGTTCCAGATGTGAAATAATAGTAGCACCTGGCGGCATATAAATGTCGTTATTGAAATTAAGCTGGGCATTTTTATTTAAATGCCAATCAGGGTGGTAACGCGGATAATTCGTCCCTTTTTGAGAGGGACGATTTTTTTATGTCTAAAAAATGAAAGATATAGGCATGAGTTATTGAAAGGAGAAGGAATATGAAAGAAAAACTTAAAGAATTACAAGAACTTGCATTAAATCAAATAGATTCTGCTTCTACAAGTGCAGAATTAGAAGAAATAAGAGTAAAGTTCTTAGGTAAAAAGGGAGAACTTACAACAATACTAAGAGGTATGGGTTCTGTTGCACCAGAAGAAAGACCTTTAGTAGGTAAAATGGTTAATGAAGCTAAGGCTGCTGTTGAAGCTAAGTTAGAAAGCGCAGTTAAGGCTATAAAAGATAAAGAAAAGGCTGCAAAGCTTGCAAGTGAAACAATAGATATTTCACTTCCAGGAAAGAAAAAGGTAATAGGAAAGAGACATCCATTAGAATTAACTATTCAGACTATGGAAGATATATTCGTTTCTATGGGATTCACAATTGAAGAAGGTCCAGAAGTTGAATATGATCACTATAATTTTGAAGCATTAAATATTCCTAAGAACCATCCTGCAAGAAGTGAACAGGATACATTATATATAAACGATAATATAGTTCTTAGAACTCAGACTTCACCAGTTCAGGCAAGAGTTATGGAAAATCAAAAACCTCCAATAAAGATGATATCTCCTGGTAAGGTTTATAGAGCAGACTCAGTTGACGCAACACACTCACCAATATTCTATCAAATGGAAGGTCTTGTTATAGACAAGGGTGTTACATTTGCTGATTTAAAGGGAACTTTAGAATTATTTGCAAAGAAGATGTTTGGAGATAAGGTTCAGACTAAGTTCAGACCACACCACTTCCCATTTACAGAACCATCAGCTGAAATGGATGCAACTTGCTTTGTATGTGGAGGAGAAGGATGCAGAGTATGTAAAAACAGTGGATGGATTGAAATATTAGGATGCGGTATGGTTCATCCTCAAGTTTTAAGAAATTGTGGAATAGATCCTGAAGTATACAGCGGATTTGCATTTGGTTTCGGTGTGGACAGAATGGTTATGCTTAAGTATGGTATTGATGATATAAGATTACTATATGAAAGTGACATGAGATTCTTAAATCAATTCTAGTCAGCTGCTTATATGCTGTTTTAAAAATTCTGTTGCATGAAACAGATTTAATCAAGAAAACTTAAGAACTGAATAATGCAATAATTTTAAATTGTATTGATTCAGAAAATGAGGAGGAGAATAAATATGAAAGTACCATTTAATTGGTTACAAGATTATGTTGAAATAAATGTAAGTCCTAAAGAATTAGGAGACAAATTAACTTTAACTGGATCACAGCTCGAAGAATTAATAATTCAAGGTGATACAATAGATAAGGTAGTAACAGGAAAGATTACTGAAATAGTAAAACACCCTGATGCTGAAAAATTAAGCATATGCCAGGTTGATATCGGATCAGAAAGCATTCAAATAGTAACAGCAGCTACAAATATGAAGGAACAAGATATCGTTCCAGTTGCACTTCATGGTTCAACATTAGCTGATGGAACTAGAATAAAAAAAGGTAAATTAAGAGGTGTTGTATCAAATGGTATGTTCTGCTCTGAAGAAGAACTAGGAATTGCAGGAGATGAACCAGTTCATGGTTTAATGATATTACCAGCAGATACTCCACTAGGTGCAGATATAAAAGAAGTATTAAAGCTTAACAAAGCTATATTAGATTTTGAAATAACTTCAAATAGACCAGACTGCTTAAGCATTGTAGGTATGGCAAGAGAAACAGCAGCAGCACTTAGAACATCTTACAAGATGCCAAACTTAGAATACAAGGTGACTGCAGATGGAAACATAAATGATGAGCTTAAAGTAGAAGTTAAAGATGAATTATGTTTTAGATATATGGCTAGAAAGGTTAAGAATGTTAAAGTTCAGCCTTCTCCAGGATGGATGCAGGAAAGACTTCTTGAAGCAGGCGTAAGACCAATTAATAACATAGTTGATATAACAAACTTCGTTATGATTGAATTAGGTCAGCCAATGCATGCTTATGATGCAAGAGAAATCTCTACGAACAAAATAGTAGTTGAAAGAGCTAAAGCAGATGAGAAATTCACTACTTTAGATGAAACTGAAAGAGTATTAGATGATTCTATGATCTGTATTAAAGACAGTGATACAACTGTAGGTCTTGCTGGTATTATGGGTGGACTAAACTCAGAAGTTAAAGAAGATACAACTGAAATCATATTTGAATCTGCTAATTTTGATGGAACTAACATAAGAGTTAACTCTAAGAAGTTAAACTTAAGAAGTGAAGCTTCAAGCAGATTTGAAAAAGACATAGATCCAAATTTAGCAGAGCTTGCAATAAATAGAGCATGCGCATTAATATGTGAATTAGGTGCTGGTGAAGTTGTAGATGGAACTATTGACATATACAACAAGAAGAAAGAAGCAGGAAAAGTAGTAGTTGATGCTAACTGGATAAATGCATTCTTAGGAACTGATCTTTCTAAAGAAGAAATGAAGAGATGTTTAGACAGCGTTGATTTATTTACAGAAATAGATGGAGACAACTTAGTTGTAACAGCTTCAACTTTCAGAGTGGATATAGCAATAAGAGAAGATATTGCTGAAGAAGTTGCAAGAATTCACGGATATGATGTTATTCCTGCTACAATATTCTCTGTTTCTACAGGAAGAGAGCCAAAATACAGAAAGAGAATATTAGATGACAAAGTAGTAATGCTTGCTACTGGAAGCGGATTAAATCAATCAATAAGTTACTCATTTGTTTCTCCAAAGGTATTTGATAAAATCAATTTACCAGAAGACAGCGAATTAAGAAATGTAGTTAAGATAAAGAATCCATTAGGTGAAGATTACAGCGTTATGAGAACTTCAACTTTACCTTCAATGATGGAATGCTTAGGAAGAAACTACTCAAGAAATAACTCTTATGTAAGACTATTTGAAATGGGTAAAATCTATATTAAGAATGAAGATGAAAACAAGATTCCAACTGAAAGAAATATCTTAACTATAGGTATGTATGGAGACTGCGATTACTTAGATCTTAAAGGTGCAGTTGAAAATATAGTTGAAGGACTTGGAATAAAGAATGCTAAATATGAAAGAGAAAGCGAGAATGTAAGCTACCATCCAGGTAAGACTGCTAAGCTTGTTATAGGTAAAAATGTAGTTGGTACTTTAGGTGAAGTTCATTTAGATGTTACTGAAAACTATGGAATAGATGAATCATGTTATGTTGCTGAAATTAACTTAGATGCATTATATGAAAGTGCTGATCTTGAAAGAAAGTACAAAGCATTACCTAAATTCCCAGCAGTAACAAGAGATATAGCATTACTTGTTGATGATGCAGTATTAGTACAGGAAATCGAAGACTGCATTAAGAAAGCTGGTGGAAACTTGGTAGAAAAAGTAGAATTATTTGATATCTACAAGGGTAAACAGATTCCAGAAGGTAAGAAGAGCATAGCTTATGCAATTGCTTACAGAGATGAAAATAAGACATTACAAGATAAAGAAGTAAACAAAGTACATGATAAGATCTTAAGATCATTAGAATATAAACTTGGAGCTACTTTAAGAGATTAGTATTATAATATACCTAATATGAGGATAACTTAAAATTACTTATAAAAAAGCCATTGTCGTACACATTTGTGCAATGACAGTGGCTTTTTAAATATACTTATTTTTTTCTTTTTCAATTTTCCTGTTGCAGCTGTATATATTATATAGATTATAAATATTATACATACAATCATTGAACCATATGTGATTAATTCATACATTTATTTTACCTATATTAATTAGTTTTTTAACTAAAATTATTAAATATCTACGATACCTTTAGTGTTTGTAAAATTAAGACTGTTATATTAAAGATGTTATCGCCTTACAATTTAATAAATGGATTTCACATGTTTTTATTACTTGTTCCTAAATTTATTGATTGCTGCTTGGTAGAAGATAAAAATTAAACAAATTAAA
>JBJEJM010000060.1:0-1863 GCA_051878075.1 Clostridium sp.
AAAATTGAAATTGCTAGGTATCACTGGATCACAAATATTAAAATTATTTAATAAATCTTGAAGTCTCAGTTCAGACTTCAGGGTTTATTTTCATATTTAATATTTATATTGTAAGCAAAATATTACTTCAGGTAAATAGTATAAGAATAACATTTATATTTAATGTAAAGATATTGTATAGATATACGAATATATGTTGGTGTATGTTGGATATTTAAATGGTATAATATATTAATGGTATAATATTGAATTTAAGATCATTTATTTTGGAAAAATTAATCATTATTTTTTATAATTTGTATTTTAAGTATGCTTTAATAAATTTATTGTTTACAAAATTATTTTATTGAATAAAATTCAAATTTAAAAGAATAGTTATATATTTATGATTATAGAATATAAGTATTGAGAATATGTATAGTGGAAAACATATGACAAAAGTAGGAGTGGGGGAATATTAATGAAGGATAATGTAGTAAGTTTAGTGGAGTTTAGAAATAAGAAATCTTCAACATCTGTAAGTTTTTCAGAATATCCAGAGGAAATACAGTTAGAACTTATTAAGGAGAAGTTATATGAAGAATTAGAAGAATATTATAAAGAAACTATGAATCTGCTTAATAAATTTGAAACTGAATTTGCAGCTTTACATGGTACTACCTATGTGATTAATAATTCTGCTGTGTCTGAAGATATAGTGTATAGATATATATCAGATGTTATTCAGGCTTTCATTGAAAATAAAAATATTTTATCTTGTGATGATAAACGTTATGCAGAAATAAGAACAGAATTATTTAAGGATATAGAAGAACATTACTTTAATGAAAATAATATGGAAAAGGAATGATAAGTGGTGAACTGCAGGATTATTGATTTAAAGAACTATAAAGATAAATCTATAAACGAAGAATCTGAGTTTCAAAACATTGTTAATTTTCTTCAGATAAAGCTTATAGAAGAAATATTTTATAAAGCAGATATTGAAATAAATAGATTATATGATAGAATCGATAAGCTTCCAGGAATGAAACATATTATGAAAATGGGAGGAAGAAAGAATTTAGATTTTTATTTTCATAAGTTGTTTTTAGACAAGCTGTTGGATCAAGTTATTATAATAGACGAAGAAGAAAACCAAAACGAAATAATAAATAACATGAGAATTGAAATGTTAAACAATCTTATAATTAAATATATACCTAAATCTAAAAGAAAAGAGCTTATAAATAATGAAGAAATAAGGAATATGTTTTTTAGAAGCATACCTGAAAATTATTTATATGGATGTAATAAAGAAGATTTAGAAGAATATTTTGAATATAAGAATGAGAAAATTGAACTTTTTCATGATGAAAATGGAGAACCTATTGATAAGTATCATAGAGAGAATAAAACAAAATCTGAGTGTAATGAAATAGAAAGCAGCGTGCTAGGAACTATTAAATTTTATGAAGAAAAGAATATATATTTTTGTGATTATATTGGAAAGTTTAATAATTTTACATTGAAGATATTAAGCAATGATAAAGAAAAAGTAGAGAAAATGCTTCCTTTAATTGAAAAGATGATTGAAAATATTGATCTGGTAAATAAATATATTAATAATCAAATAAGAGATAGTATGGATGATTTATCAAAAAATGATATGAAGGAAGCAGTCAATAATGAAGAAGAAATATTTTTAGAAAATATGAGTGAATTCACAAGTGATATTTCAAATTTGATATCTATAAATATATGGCCTGATAAAAGAATATATCTGATTTACTCATATATAAATGAACATGAAGGAAAAAAATCGTCGAGAATAGGCATTGCAGGAGGAAAGGATATTTATGGAGAAGTGTTTGGCATTTGATA
>JBJEJM010000060.1:1963-6173 GCA_051878075.1 Clostridium sp.
AAAATATGATAATAAAGGGAGAAAAAGTTATATTAAAGCCATTAACAAGAGAATTATGTCATCAGATATATAAGCATTATGTATCTGATCCAATGATGACTGATGAAGTATATGAATATTCTATACAAAAAGTTGATAATTATTTTGATGAGCGTTCAAGAGATGTTAATAGGAAGATATTTGCCATTATTGTTGATGATATTCCTATTGGTGAAGTACAGATAAAATACATTAATAATATTGTTAAAAAAGGCAATTTAGGTATACATCTTGTGAATGACACTGTTAAAGGAAAAGGTTATGGAACAGAGGCAGAAAAGCTTGCAATACAATATGGATTTGATCAATTGGGATTAAATACATTGTATGCAGATGCAGTTATTAGAAATACACGAAGCCAGCATATTATGCAAAAACTGGGCTTTGAATATGTCTATAGGGATGAAGAATTCTGTTATTATGAATTAAAGAAGAATAAGTGGAATGCAAATTATAAATCATTTAGTTAAGTAAATTAAAATAATGCACTATTTGTATTAAATCTTAAAGGATATTTCTATTATTTATAGCTGAATATAGAAAAAAGTTAAAGACTAAAAATATTATTTATAGTATACTATCAATACAGAAATATTTAAATTTGGGGAGATTAACTATGATAAAAAATTTTTTAAAGAATAATGTACTGATATGTGATGGCGCAATGGGCACATATTATTCAGAAATTACAGGCAATGATGTATCCTATTGTGAATTTGCTAATTTAAATGATAGAAGTACGATTAAAAAAATTCATGAAGAATATATAGAAGCTGGGGCTAAACTGATAAGAACCAACACGTTCAGTGCAAACACGATAGAGCTTGGTGTTTCATTACAGACACTGAAAGAAATTATTGTAAATGGCATAGAGATTGCTAAAGATGCTGTAAATAACAGAGAAGTTTTCATTGGAGCAAGTATCGGCCCAATAAGAGCAAGTGGTGCAGATGAAAACTATAATGAATTGTTAGAAGAATATAAGTTTATTGCTGACTGTTTCTTAGAAAAAGGGATAGATATATTTGTTTTTGAAACTTTAAGTAATACTGACTATCTTAAGGAAATAAGTGAGTACATAAAAAGTGTAAATAGTGAAAGCTTTATATTAACTCAATTTGCAGTAAAACCAGATGGATTTACAAGGGATGGTTTTAGTGCATCTAAGATAGTAAGTGAAATAAGTAAAATTAATAGTATAGACAGTTTTGGATTTAACTGTGGATCTGGTCCGGCTCACTTATTACAAATAATAAAGGAATTAGATATAAAGGATAAAATAGTATCAGTACTTCCTAATGCTGGATTTCCTGAAATAATTCATGAGAGAACAATGTATCCAAAGAGTCCTGTATATTTCGCACGAAAAGTAAAAGAAATAAAAAAGCTCGGTGTTTCAATTATTGGAGGATGTTGTGGGACAAACCCTCTGTATATTAAAAAACTTATAGAATTAATTGACAGTAAGCCAGAAGCTATACAGAAAATAACTAGATTTAATGAAAAAGAAGAAAATAATCCAGAGAGTAAAATAAGAAATAGATTTAAAGAAAATATTGAAAATGGTAAATTTGTTGTTGCTGTTGAATTGTCTGCACCAGTAGATACAGATATAAGAAAAATAATGGATGGAGCAAGATTGTGTAAGGAAAATAATATTGATATTGTTACAGTTCCTGATTCTCCAATGTCTAAGGTCAGGGCAGATTCTGTTATTATTTCTTCAAAGATTAAAAGAGAAATTGGCATAGAAGCTATGCCACATATGTGCTGTAGGGATAAAAATACAAATGCAATAAGATCAAGTTTAATTGGAGCTAATATAGAAGAAATCAGAAATATACTTGCAATCACTGGAGATCCTATAAGTGATGCCAGCAGAGTTGAGACAAAGAGCGTATTTAACCTTAATTCATTTAAGCTAATTGAACTTATAAGAGATATGAATGAAGAAGTTTTTTCAAAAGATAATATGTTTGTTGGAGGAGCACTTAATTTAAATGTTCATAATAAAGATGTTGAATTTAACAGAATGATTAAAAAGGTGGAAAGAGGAGCAAAATTCTTTTTGACTCAGCCAATTTATGATGATAATGCAATTCAATTCCTTAAGGATATAAAGAAAAAAGCAGATGTAAAAATACTTGGAGGTATACTTCCTATAGTGAGCTATAAAAATGCAATGTTCCTAAACAATGAACTTCCAGGAGTAAAAATACCACAGGAATGCATTGATAGATTTTCTGAAGATATGACAAGAGAAGAAGGACAGAAAGTAGGAACTGAGATTGCTGTTGAAACAGGAAGGAAATTGAGGGATATATGTGATGGATTATATTTTGTCACTCCTTTTGGAAGAGTTAGTATGATTGTTGACATAGTTAATAAAATTAATGAAAAATAGTAAAATTATTGAACTGCACTGTTTTTTACAGTGCAGTTTTTATATAATATAATAGTAAAATCAATGCAGACGGTAACATTTTATTTATTTGATAAATCTCTCTGTGAAAGAAAGAAGTTAATAAGTGCTGAACAGAAAATTATCACATATCCAATAATTGATAACCAGTCTGGAATTTCATCAAAAAATATAAAGCCATAAATTGCAGAAACGATTAAACCTACATAATCATACATTGCTATACTTGAGGCAGGTGTATTTTTATAAGCAAGGGTAAGACATATCTGGCCGAAAGCTATACATAATCCAGCTAAAATCATATAGATAAGCGCGGATATATTTGAGAAGTTTTTTATTTTTAAAAAGATAAAAGGAAAACTCAAAAATGAAGAAAAGAAAACATTATAAAAAATAATGGTGAAACTATCTTCACTATTACCGATTGATCTTATCATTGTGAAAGCCATTCCTGCAGAGGCAGCTCCTAATAATCCAATTAGTGCAGGTATTATATCTAATGATAGACTTGGTTTTATTATTAGAACAGCACCTACAAATGTTATTATTAGAAAGAAAAGCTGTCTTTTACTGATAGTATCTTTTAATAAGAAATATCCAAATACTATAGCAAAAGAAGGACCAAGCTTTGAAATCATGGTTGCATCTGATAAAATCATATGATCCAATGTGAAATATCCAGCAGCTAGTGAAAGAGTACCGCATAGTCCACGCATAAACAGACGCTTTCTATTTTCTTTTTTTCCTATAAAGGAAATTTTTTTTATAATTATTACAACTGAAATTATCATAAATGCAATAATATTTGAAATGAAAGCCTTCTGATAAATGGTAATACCAGAAGCAAGCTTACTTAATAAATTCATAGTAGTGAAAAATATGGATGCAAGTATCATAAAACATATAGCTTTTAATCTTTTGTTAAGCTTCATAAAGTTTCCCTCCAGATGACTAATCTTTTTAATAGAATTCCCTCTATCTCACAATCATATTCAGACAAATATATCAATTTGTTAATTCTCATATTTATGAATTATTTTGAATTATTTTTGGCAAGCTATATTCAGTGATAAAATATCAGATATTTTACATATTATAAAGTTATATCAGGGGGTAATGCTAAGAATATGTAGAATGTAGATGTGCTGATATGTAACTGAAAACATTCAAATAAAATTATATGTGATTTATTTTGAATGAAAAAGTGAATAAATTTGAGTGTTTTTGAAAGAAAATGATTGATTTTTTAAAAAAGATGGTTTATTATTAAATCAAGGAGTGGTGATAATGTTTACAGAAGAGAGATACAATATCATTCTTCAAGAATTAAAATCTAAAGGAATTGTTTCAGTAACTGAACTTGTGAAAATGCTGGATGCATCAGAATCAACAGTAAGAAGAGATTTAAATGCACTTCATAATGATGGTCTTTTGAAAAAGATTCATGGAGGAGCAATTTCAATTGGTGATGAAACTTCAAAACATGATTATAAAGTAAATATAAGACAAACTTTAAATACAGAAGAAAAACAGAAAATTGCAGAACATGCAGCAGGTCTTATAAAAAATGATGAAGTAATATACCTTGATTCAGGTACAACAACAGAAGCAATGATTGATTTTATTGAAGCTGAAAACATACTTGTAGTAACTAATGGAATAGGTCATGCCAAGAAATTAGTGGAAAGAGGAATAAGAACATTTATAATTGGCGGTGAAGTGAAGATATCAACTGAAGCAATTATAGGA
>JBJEJM010000061.1:0-6169 GCA_051878075.1 Clostridium sp.
AAATTTTAATAGGATTAATTATATTTTATTAACCACTATATATCAAGACTCTTCATGGTCAAGATTTCTTTATTTCTCGAATTCCCCTTAATTATTTAAATACAATAAACAAAGTATTATGATGCATTTTACTTGTAGCTGCTTTTGTTTTATATTTATATATTAAAGTGTAACTACCTTTATATAATTTAAAATATTATTATCTAATTTCTAACTAAATTAATAATATCATATAAGATATCTCGATAATATTGGTCTCTAGTATTTTCAAGTTGTGATTTTAAAAACATATTAAAATTTCCTTTTATATCAAATCCAGAAACATTATATATCCCACACTCTTTTAACCGATGATCATTTATACATACTTGAGTAGAACATAATGCCCTAACATTAAAGGCCTGTTTTTTAGAAATAAATCCTTCCTGACTAAGTTCTGTAAAAATAGCAGCACTTTCTTTCGGTGTACAATTATCTAAAGAAATTCCACAATCATTAAATACTTTTTCAATATTTAACTTTCCATTTGAATCAAAATACCTACCCTTATTATTTTTTATATCTAACTTCATAACATTTTCAATCATTTCAATAGATTGGGTACAGTTTTCTCTTGCTTCCTCCGTATTAAATTCTTCTTTCCATTCTTTCAATCTTTTCAAACAATCTGGATCCGTTATTTCTTTAGAAACAATTTTACTATTAACTGTGGTATTTTTATATAAATTATTTTTTATATTCTGACTATTTTTATAATTGTTAAATACATTAGAAAATGTTTTATTAATATTATTTTTTACATTATGAATATATTTATTAGTTGAATTTATATAATTGTGATTGTTATTATTTAAAATCTTTAATTCCATATAAATATTCACCCCTCTAATATAATTTTAAACTCTATTAACAATTATCGTAATTATTGTCAAAATAATTAACAAATAATCATTTGAATATTATTCTAATACAAAGCAGGCAATATACTAAGAAAATATAAAAAGGACTATATAAATTAAGCTATAGATTTTATACCGCTCAATCTACATAGTCGTACTATATAGTCATAGATTTTTATTTATGTATTCTTCTATTTAATATTATAAATCTTACTTTATATATGCAGCTGCCCTTACTGGTGCTCCATCAGAATTTTCATATTTTAATGGGAGTGCTGCAAAATAAAACACATCACCCTCTGCCTGGTTGAGATTGTTTAAATTTTCTACTATCAATATGCCATTGCCAAGCAGTTTTTTATGAATTGGAAGTGTTTCTGAATTCATATCATCTAAAGACATAAGATCAGCTCCTGTACCTTTCTTTTTAGATTGAACAAGATAATCTGCTGCCTCAATGCTTAAAATAGGACAGTCATTAAGATATTCTTCCTTTCCCCATTTATCAGCATATCCAGTATGAAACAGTATGAATTCTGCCTTTTCAGCTTTATCCCCATATTTCATAATATGATCCAGCTTAATTATTTTCTTTCCAAACTCTTCTGATAATAAATCTGTGCAGTTTACTACAAGTGCACTGCCCGAAAATCTGTCAATATCCATATGGTCTAGCGTCTCTCCATTTTCAAATACGTGTGATGGTGCATCAATATGAGTTCCATTATGTGAATATATATTCATACAAGTCATTTTATAACCATCTTCTTTAACAGTATTTACTATATTTAATTTAGGTTTCTCCTCTTCAGAAAATACTGGCATGTTGTTGCATATTTTTTGTGTAAGATCTATAACTTTCATTTTATCTTTCCTCACTGTATTGTATTTAATTCAATTATACTATCTATAAATATCTAGTGCTATTTTTATAATTAGAATTATGACTATTTTTTATAAATCAACATCAAATTTAAATACCTTTACTTGTTCTTCCAGATTCTTAGCAGCCTCTCTTAATTCTTCAACTTTATCTTTGTTTATTGAAGATGATTTTTTCACTTCTTCTGAAAGATGTGCAACTTCTTCTGTACCAGCAGCTGTTTCTTCAAAAGTAGCTGAAAGTTTTGACACCTGCCCTAATACATTATCTTTCATATTATTTACCTGCGAAACATTTTGGAAAATTTCTTCTACTCCTACAGTTAATTCATTAACTGATTTTATGATTTTTTCAAAAATATCCTGAGATTTGATTACAGCATCTTCCTGTTCCATAACAGTAACTGATGTATTCTTAACTTTCTCAACAGCAATATCTGTATTATTTTTTATATTTTTTATAATTTCATCGATTTGTCTTGCAGAAACCGATGTTTCTTCAGCCAGCTTTCTGATTTCATCTGCTACTACTGCAAATCCTTTTCCAAATTCTCCTGCCCTTGCCGCTTCAATTGCTGCATTTAAAGCCAGTAAATTTGTCTGTTCTGTTATTGTTCCAATAGTTTCATTCATTGCTTCTATTTCTTTAATACTATCAGCAACACTAATAACTACTTCATTAACACTATTTGTACTTTCTTTAGTACTCTTAGATTTATCTATTACAAGATTTGAAATGTTTATTCCTTCTTCTCCAAGTTTGTTAGCTTCAACAGCTGTGCCTGTAATATCTTCTACTATATTCTTTATATCATCCATATTATCAGATAAAACATCCAAGTCTTGTGCTATATGATCTAAATCCCCTGATGAATGCATTGTTCCTGATGCTATCTGATTAATAGTCTCACTTACATCGTTCATTGACGTTAAAATACTTTCTCCCATGTTTACAGAATTTTCAGTACTTGTATCAATTATTTTTATAGATTCAACAACTTCTTCAATTAAATTTGATATATTGGACTGCATTTTATTGAAGCTTTCCTCAACTTCTTTGAATTCCAAGCTACTTCCACCCATTATTAATTTAAAACCAAAATTACAGTCTGCAGCTCTATTCAATGCATCCTTAACTTCAATAATTAATCTCGATATCTTTAATGAATATGATACAATAATAACTGATGATATAAGAATACATATTGTTGATAAAATTCCATTATACAACGTAATTGTATTTCTTGTACTATTAACTTGAGATAAAGGCACTTTCAATAATGTCTTAAAGCCAGTTATTTCATCTGTGTTGAAATAAACTTTGTATTTTTCATTATTATGTGTTGTTATAACAGAACCTTCATTATTTTCTTTTATATACTCCCATTGATCGTATTCAGCTGGTTCACTTGTTGAAAGGAGGCTGAAATCACTACTTACTACAACATTTCCAAGTACATCCGTAATGATTATATTCCCATTTTCCCCTTGCTTTATGCTTTTAACCACTTCTGATAAAACTTCCAAATTAATGTCAATTCCTAATACACCAATTTTCTCATCATCATTGTAAATCTTTCTAAATATACTTATTATAATATTTTTGCTTATAGCATCTTTATATGGTTCAAAAAAAACATAATCTTCTTCACTATTAATAGTATCTGTAAACCAAGGGGATTCTGTTACATCGTAGCCTTCTTCAAATTTATCCCCTGAACCCAAAACAGCATTTCCGTTCACATCACAATAGTACATATCATAAATTGCAGGATCAGATTTTAAAAACATTTTCAGTTTGCTTTCAAGTTTAATTCTTTCTTCTTCATCTTCAACATTTCTAAAATCTTCATCAGCAGCAGAATTTAATATATCTACGTAATACTCCAATTCTGTATGTATCATTTCATTTCCTATATTTATCAATAATTCAGAGTTCATATCCATCTCTCTGTTACTATTTATGGTGGATATCAGTATTGAAGATCCGCTTATAAGTACTGCTGGAACTATTGTTAATGCTAGTGTACCAATAATCAGCAGTTTTTTTATACTTATTGTTTTTTTGTTTTTCTTCATATTATTCTCCTTTTTATTTTCTTATTCTCTCATTTTTCGACACTATATTAATAATCTTTAGTGTTTTTTTTTAATTTCCTGCAAGGTGTATTAATAGTTTTGTTAATAAAATTTAATATACTCCAAAACATAATTTTAGACTGCTAATTTTCACATTATTATATAAATTTATAGAATCAATATAAAAGAAGATAGATTTTCTAAATAATCTAACATTCTGCATACAAAAAAGAACTGAATACTACTCAGTTTAGTAAAACAGTTCTTCTAATCAATATAATATATAAATTAAAAATCAAGATATGTTGTATTTTCAGGTACTCCTGATACAGATGCATCATAGCCCTCATCTAATAAATTTATAGCTTTCATATCTTCATCAGAAATCTCAAAATCAAAAATATCTAGATTTTCTTTTATTCTTGCTTTATTTGATGATTTTGGTATAGGAATAACCCCTCTTTGTATGTGCCATCTTAATATTATCTGAGCAACTGTTTTTTTGTATTTTTCAGATAAACCTATAATAAGTTCATTTGAAAATATTCTTCCTCTCATTATAGGACTCCATGCCACCAGCTGGATATTATTCTTATTACAGTAATCAAGCAAATCATTCTTAATATTCTGCGGATGAATTTCAACTTGATTTACCATAGGCATTATTTCTGCTGTACTCTCTAACTGCTCAAGATGTTCTTTTTTAAAATTACATACTCCTATGGATTTTACCTTTCCAGATCTGTATAAATGCTCAAAAGCCCTCCATGTTTCTGCATTCAGTTTATTTGGCCAATGAATAAGATATAAGTCTATATAATCTGTTTTTAGTCTCTCTAATGATTTATTGAAAGCTTCAATGGTTTTATCATATCCATGATCATCATTCCAGAGCTTTGTTACAAGAAAGATATCTTCTCGTTTTATTCCACTTTCTTTTATTCCTTTTCCAACTCCTGATTCATTTCCATAAAAAGAAGCAGTATCTATATGTCTGTATCCAGTTTCCAAAGCATACTTTACTATTTCAGCTGTTTCTTCATTACTGCCTGATTTGTATGTTCCAAATCCTATAGAAGGAATTTTTACACCGTTGCTTAATATTTTAAATTTTTTATCCATAAAATATCAGTTTCCTTTCTATTATTTTTTAATAATTAACAATATATTACTACACAATAAACAATATGGCTATAAAAAAGTATTTTTCAAAATTCGTCACAATAATTCTAATTTTTCATAGTTTATTTAGTAAGTGAATAACTATTGAAAGGATGAAATTTTTATGTACAGACACGAAAACAGTGGATGTAAATGTACTGAATATGCCAGAGCATATATATTGCCTCAAAAATACGAAAATCTTTTTTCATGTAAAGAAGCTTTCTGTAAAGGAACAATCTTTAAAGATTTATACAGTTCTTATGATGATAGTTCTTATGATGAAAAAAAGAAAAGTAAATATTAGAGGTGATATACAATATGAGTAAAAATGATATATTAAACAGTATACGAATATACCAATTCTGTGCTGTAGAACTTAATCTTTACCTTGATAATTTCCCAGAAGATACAAACGCTGCAGAAGACTACTGCAAAGTTTCTGCTAAACTTAGCAACTTAATGGCTGAATATGAAAAAAATTATGGTCCTTTATGCAACTTTGGCCATGCTTTTTATGAAAATCCAAAAGCATGGGTAAAAGGATGCTGGCCATGGGAAAGAGAAAAGAAGGAGGATTAATATATGTGGGTTTACGTTAAAACATTACAATATCCAATAAACTTAAAATGCAAAGACCTTACAATGGCAAAATATCTTATAACACAATATGGAGGTCCTGATGGAGAATTGGGCGCAGCACTAAGATATCTAGATCAGAGATATACTATGCCTACTGATAAAACTAAAGGTTTATTAACTGACATAGGTACAGAAGAATTAGCACATGTAGAAATGATTGCAACCATGGTTTATCAGCTTATGGAAAATGCCAGCATTGAAGAAATTAAAAAAGCTGGATTAGCTGGCCATTATGCAGACCATGGCAAAGCATTATTTTACACTGATGCTACTGGAAATGCATAGCACTACAAAATACATATTTTAAGCTAAAAATCAAAACTATATTATTTCATTTTTATAATACAATCTTTTCTATAATATAAATTTTCATATGCATCATTCTACTTTTAAAACTACTGCTTAATAAGCACAAAAAGTGCTGTCCTTTTGGAATAACTCTTATACTTTTTAAAACATAATCATCTTTCTCATCTTCCTTAAAAAAGTAATTCTGTTCTGATTTT
>JBJEJM010000062.1:0-6166 GCA_051878075.1 Clostridium sp.
ATAAAATTTATATAAGGCCTGAAAGATTATTTTCTTTCAGGTCTTTAATTTTGACGATGATGTTATGGTTGTAAGAATTTATTGATTTATATAAAAGTAAAACTGGTGAAATAGAAATAATAAATCTATTTCATCAGTTTTTTATCGGTAAATATAATCAAAAATATAAAAAGCCAATAAGCAAGGGAAATCCCCAAGTCTACTGGCTTTTTTATGGAGGCACCACCCAGATTTGAACTGGGGAATAAAGGTTTTGCAGACCTCTGCCTTACCACTTGGCTATAGTGCCATTTCTTAATAAGTTGTTTATATTATATCATATGCAGTAATACCAAGTCTATGCATAAAATATAAAAATAATAAAAATTTATGTATTTATTAATATATTTAAAAGTAACATAAAAAATAGAGAATCATATTATATAGTGAAACCATTAAAGTACAAAGATACTGCCTCTATCAATAAGTTTACCCTTTTTTAGATATATAGGAGTAATTCTGTATTTTGATAAGAATTCAATTACAGCATCACCATATTTATAATAATTAAGATCACCAAAAAAAACTATTTTATCATCAGTAATCATACCGCCAGTTCCACCTATAAATCCATAATCTAAAGATGGAAGAAGTATATCACCTGGAGGAAGGAGTAATATATCAAAATCATATTCTTTTAGAGCCTTAAAAATTCCTTTGTCACTTGTAATTAATGCTTTTTTATTTATTGGAAGTACTGAGCATTTTGTGTATCCTTGAGAAACATTTATATTTATTTTTGCTTTTTGAGAATTGAAAAGATTTTCATCTGTATATGATAGAGTATGGATGAAATAATTTTCTAGTATCAAAGCATTTAAAATAATGTCCGAAGGATATGAGTAGTCCAAAGATTTCTTTGAAACAATATATTTTATGCCCTTTTCATCTAAAATATTTCTAAATTCTGTAGAAATGTCTTTATGAATTATTAATTTGTTGTCAGTATTGTTCTTGATTATGTTCATTTGGATATCAGGATGTCCGTTTATGGCATCATATACTCTATTGCATTTCGGTATTTTTATTACTTCTATATTTAATTTTAAAAGATTTGATATTTCTTCGTCACTAATTCTGTAATCAACAAAAGCATACATTATATAATCTCCTTAATATTACTTTGCAAAAGTGAAGTTCTTATTGAAAATTATAAATATTTTAAATTTAATTGTAAAGAATATGTGTAAAAGTTTTAGAACACATTAATACATAAGATATATATCAGGTTAAAAAACACCAGCATTATTGAAAGTAGTTATAAGCAGATTATAAAAGATGAGTTTATATATTATCAATTATTTAAAATATGTTGCATATTATTTATAAAATATAGTGTTTATATGAATTTTAGAACTAAACTTCATATTTATTATTGTACTTTTATTCTGAAATATGTAATAAAAAATATGAAAAAATGGAACTAGTATATGAGTATATCTCCTAATTTTTCATACATACTAATATAAAGAAGGGAGTGAAATCCATGCTTGTTTTAAAATTAGCTTATAATGAAGAGCTTACTTTTCCACATGACTTGCAGGAGCTAAAAGAATCACTAAAGAAAAGAAATATAACGATAGGTTTGGTAGAAAGTATTGAAGGTAAAACACATATTATAAAAATAATATGTGATAAAGATTCATATAGTGAGAAAATAAAAGATATTATTAATTTATATGTTAGTAATGTTTTATGTAGAATAGTGATTGATAATTATAGAAAAAAAGAAATGTTTGAGTTTATAACTGATAATTATTTCTTCTTAAAACAAAGTGAAATATTAGAGATTGAAGAAAAAATATTACAAATGCTTGATTGTAAGACACCTTATGAAGATGAAGATTCGATTTATTGTTTAAACAGAATAAACTGCATTATCGAAAAAATAAGAGAGTGTATTTGTGAAAAACAAGAAATTAACGTGGATGGGTTTATAACCTTTAGAATGCGTATGTTGCGTGAAGATATTGAAAAAATAATAGATAAAGTAGTAGAAAAGTACATGGTTGAAAAGGAATATGAAGAATTTGTTCGGCTATTAAAATACTTTGTTGATATTCAGGAATGCAAAATTGAAAAGATAATTATTTCAATTGAAGAAGGGAATCATTATATTATCAAAGATGAATATGGTAAAGATTTATACAAGGACTTTTTAAAAGAACTTACTGGAGATGAAAAAGATTACGATATAAATATAGAAGATATATTAATAAGCGGTCTTATAACAAGTTCACCTAAAAATATAATTATTTATGGGAAGCAGAACTGTACTAACAAAGAGTTCTTAGATACTGTTAAAAACGTGTTTGGAGATAAGGTAATATGCTATGATGAAGCAGAAGAATATTTACCTAAAAAAATATTAAGTAAAAATGTTGACATGTATTGATGTTGATGATATACTATCGTTGTTAAGAAGAAACAGCCGTTTCTCACCTTACAGTGTCATGAGATTGCTAGTTAGGTTTTTATGGATGTCTATACAGTTGTATTGATAATATGAGACGGCTATTAAGGCCGTCTTTTTATTATGTATAGAATTTTTCGGAGGTGAAAAATATTAGTAAAGATTTTTCAATTAATGAAGAAATAAGAGAAAAAGAAGTTAGATTAATCGGAACTGATGGATCACAACTTGGAGTTGTTTCATCAAATGAAGCAAGAAGACTTGCTGACGAGAGCGATTTAGATTTAGTAATGATTTCTCCTAATGCAAAACCACCAGTTTGTAAAATAATGGACTATGGTAAGTTTGTATATGAGCAATCAAAGAAAGAAAAAGAAGCTAAGAAGAAACAAAAAGTAATTAGCATAAAAGAAATCAGAGTAAGTCTAACTATTGAGGAACATGACATTGATATAAAAGCAAAGAATTGCAGAAAGTTCCTATTAGATGGAGATAAAGTTAAAATCACTGTTAGATTTAGAGGTAGAGAAATGGAATTAGGCCATATGGGTCAAAAAATTCTTGATACATTTGCAGCTAAATTGGAAGATGTTTGCCTTATAGAAAAAAAAGCTAAAAGAGAAGGTAGAAACATGACAATGGTTTTAGGGCCTAAAAAGGCATAACTTGAGAGGAGGATTTTAATCATGCCAAAAATGAAAAGTCATAGAGGTGCAGCAAAGAGATTTAAAAAGACAGGAACAGGAAAGCTTAAGAGAGCTAAAGCGTTTAAGAGCCATATCTTAACAAAGAAAAGCTCAAAGACTAAGAGAAATCTTAGAAAAGCTGGATACGTTAGTGTAGCACAAGAAAAAGTAATGAAGAAATTATTACCATACCTATAAGATAGAGTATTTGGTACAGGAGGTTTAAGTAATGGCAAGAGTAAAGAGAGCAAAGAATTCTCGTAAAAATCATAAAAAAGTTTTAAAACTTGCAAAAGGATACTACGGTGGAAAGAGTAAGTTATTTAAAACTGCTAATGAATCAGTAATCAGAGCATTAAGAAATGCTTACGTTGGAAGAAAGAATAAGAAGAGAGACTACAGAAGCTTATGGATCGCAAGAATCAACGCTGCTGCTAGAATGAACGATATGTCTTATTCAAAATTCATGAATGGAATCAAATTAGCTGGAATCGAAATTAACAGAAAAATGTTATCAGAAATAGCTATTAATGATCCAAAAGCGTTTGCTGAATTAGTTGAAACTGCTAAAAAAGCGTTAGCTTAATATTATACATAAAATGCGGCCTTTTGGTCGCATTTTATTTTTATTTATAGAAATTAAAAAATAATATATATTTAATCTTTGAGGTGGAGAAGATGAAAACTGGTTTTTTAAAAAAGAATAGGCTTAGTGAAGTAAGAATATTAGCACTAGGATTTATGATAATAATTTTACTTGGTGGAGTTATATTAAGCTTACCGATTTCATCTAAAAATGGTACATACACAAGTCTTATTGATTCAATTTTTACAGCAACATCAGCTGTCTGTGTGACAGGTCTTGTAACTGTAGATACAGGGACTCATTGGAATACATTTGGCCATTGTATAATAATGATATTGATTGAAGTTGGAGGACTTGGATTCATGTCTGTTACAACTTTTTTTGCTATGATTTTGGGAAAGAAGATTACACTTAGAGATAGACTTATTATGCAGGAAGCCATGAATGCATTTGATATTCAAGGTCTTGTAAAAATGATGAGATATATATTGATTCTTACTTTTTCAGTGCAGAGTATAGGCGCATTGCTTCTAAGTTTTGTTTTTATACCAGAGTTTGGATTAAAGACTGGGGTATTTTATAGTATATTTCATTCTGTTTCAGCATTTTGTAATGCGGGATTTGATTTATTTGGAAATTTCTCAAGTCTTACAAGATACTATAACAATTATTATATAATAATAATAATTAGTCTGCTTATAATTATAGGTGGGTTAGGATTTGCTGTAATATCAGAATTATTACATTTTAAGCATATAAAAAAGTTTTCAATACATTCAAAGATAGTTTTATGTGTTACTCTAAGTCTTATAATTTTAGGAGCAGTTTCAATATTTTGCGTTGAATATAAAAATGAAGCAACTTTAGCTGGACTGAATTTTGGAGAAAAAGTGCTTAATTCATTATTTGCATCAATAACTCCAAGGACAGCTGGATTTAACAGTATTTCAACTGGAGATATGACTATGAGTGGAAAGCTTATAACTATAATTTTAATGTTTATAGGTGGTTCTCCAGGCTCTACAGCAGGGGGGATAAAAACAACAACTTTTGGTGTTCTTATTCTTACTATAATTTGTGTTTTAAAAGGAAGAAATGATACAGAAGTATTTGGAAGAAGATTTTCAAAAGAAACTGTTTATAAAGCATTTACTTTATTTGCATTAGCAATGTTAATAGTATTAATTGTAACTATGATTTTAAGTGTTGCAGAACCAGAGCAGCAGTTTATTGATCTTTTATATGAAGCATCATCAGCTTTAGGAACAGCAGGTATAACTACAGGTGTTACACAGGAAATAGGTACATTAAGTAAGTTTGTTCTAATGTTTACAATGTATTGTGGAAGACTTGGACCTATAACAGTACTTTTAGCACTTATAAAAAGAAATAAGAAAAATGGAATTAAATATCCTGAAGCCAAAATACTTATTGGATAAAGTTTCTATGTTATGCAGATAAAAATATACAATATAAACTTAAAAAATGTTATTATAAAGTTAAATATAGAATTTTAATAAATTCAGGGGGATAATAGAATATGACAAAAAAACAATTTGTTGTAATAGGGCTTGGGAGATTTGGGGAAGCTCTTGCAAAAACAGTTTATGAATTAGGCAATGATGTTCTTGTAATAGATATGAATGAAGAAAAAATTGCTGATATAGCAGATTATGTTACTCATGCAATTCAAATGGATGCAACTGATGAAAATGCATTAAAAAAAATTGGATTAAGTAATTTTGATATAGCAGTAGTTACTATAGGAGGAGATATACAGGCAAGTGTTATGGCAACTCTATTGTTAAAGGAAATGGGAGTAAAATTTATTGTTGCTAAGGCGCATAATGATTTACATGCTAAAGTTCTTACTAAGATAGGTGCTAATAAAGTAATAATGCCTGAAAAAGATATGGGAAGAAGAGTAGCTCATAATCTTGTTTCATCAAACATATTAGATTACATTGAATTGTCATCTGAATATAGTATGATGGAAATAGAAGCTCTTGGCTCATGGATACAAAAATCTTTAAAAGAGCTTGATCTTCGTAAGAAATATGGAATAAATGTTGTTGCAATTAAAGATGGCAGCAAGATAAATGTATCTCCAGGAGCAGATGAAATTATAAAACCACATGATATTATAGTAGCACTTGGATCACAAAAAGATTTAGGGAAATTTGAAAGTGCTATAGGAAAAGGCTGATAAATTGAGGTGAAAAACTTGATTTTTATTGAGAGTAAGGATAATAATTTATTTAAAGAAACAAAAAAACTTAAGGAAAGAAAAAACAGAACCAAAAGCAGTAAATATATAATAGAAGGATTCAGACTTGTTCAGGAAGCTTTTAAGGCAGGTCTTGATATTGATTATCTAATAGTTACAGCTGATGGAAAGGAAAAGATCAGTTCTTATCTTGAAGGATATATGAATGAATCGTT
>JBJEJM010000063.1:0-6163 GCA_051878075.1 Clostridium sp.
GCAGTCTTTTTCTCTTTTTTTTATTTCATCTGCTATGGCTATTAATCTTGTTATACTTCCTAATGCTTCAACAGCTGCTATTCCAGGTGTAAATAATATTTTTTTCAAATTGATCTCTTCCTTTCATAAATCACATTTCTTATTGTTTTAAAATTCAAAGGTAATTTATCATTTTTATTTTTGAATTCTTTAATTAACAAAGTCATTAGTATATATTAAACTACTATACATTATAGTAGTCAGGGTAAAAAATTATGTCTCAATATAAATATTAATTTGAGACATAATCCTATTAGCTGTAATAATCAAAAACTTTTTCAGACCATTTTTCTAAAATATGATAAAAATCATTATACAGATCTAATATTAAAATTTCAGAACCAGGTCTTTCATTACTTTCTTTTATTTGATCATAAACTGATTGTACAAATTTTGTACGTTCATATACTTCATTCTTAAAGTTTGTTAGATATTCTTTTCTCTTTTCTTCTGGAACATTTTCTATATTAACCAGAAATGCATTAAAATCAAAATAAAAGTTTCCTAGGCATTTGGAACTTTCTTCCATGAGCTTATTAAAATATGACTTGCCCTTTTCATTCATTGAATATAATGTTTTTTCTGGCATTTCCCCTTCTTTTACAGTTCTTGAATTTAAATATCCATCATTACATAATTTAATTATATTTTTATAAATTGACGGATTGCTGATTTTTAGCCATTTATTCATATTCCATTTATCAAATTCTTTAACCATTTCATAGGCACTTTTCTCTTTATTTTGTAAATAGCCAAGTATTATTAAATTTATTGAAGATATTTTAACCACCACCATTTATTATACTACTATAAATTATAGTAGTATATGGTATATGTGTCAATATTTATCTAAACTTCTGTAAGTCCCTTCAATTCACGAATCAATTCATCTAATAACAAACCTTTTCTGAAAACTTAATATAAAATGTCATAATTACCAACTCTTCTTTTCTCTCATACAATCATGCTGCTTCTTTCTCTCTTCAACCATACTGCCAAACCACTCCACCATATTGGGATCATAGTGTGAAAAAAATGAGCTTTGTTTTTTATCAAGTTTTCTAATCATAGTCATGTCTTCATCTGACAATTTAAAATCAAATATATTAAAATTTTCCACCATTCTTTCATAATGAGTTGACTTAGGAATAATAATTATACCTCTTTGCAAATGCCATCTAAGCATTACTTGCGCTGCACTTTTATTATACTTTTTACCTATTTCATTAAGTACAGGTTCTTTAAACATATCTCCCCTGCCTTCACCAAATGGTGCCCAGGCTTCTAACTGAATACCATACTTATCATGCCACTTTTTTGATTCTTCCTGCTGATGATGTGGATGAATCTCTATCTGATTAATCATTGGCTTAATTCGTGCAAATGTTGCAATATCGATCATTCTGTCTGGATAAAAATTAGAAATACCGATTGCTCTTATTTTACCGGCTTCATAATATTCTTCTAGTGCTTTCCATGCACCATAGTAATCTGCAAATGGCTGATGTAATAGCATAAGATCAATATAATCTGTCTGCAATTTTCTCATAGATTCTTCAATAGATTCTTTGCATGCTTCATAGCCATAATTTTCAATCCATACTTTGGTAGTTAAAAAAATCTCTTTTCTTGGAATACCACTTTTCTTAATTGCATTTCCAACCTCTTCTTCATTGAAATAAGACTGTGCTGTATCAATCAGACGATATCCAGCCTTTAATGCATCAAGTACGCATCTTTCGCATTCATCCTTTGTTACTTGATATACTCCATAACCTAACTGCGGCATTTTAATTCCATTGCTTAAAATCTTATACTCCATCTCTTCCTCCTTGAAATTATAATAATATCGTGCTACACTTCTAGTGTAACAACCGGTAGTAACTACCGGTCAAGTACTTTTTGTATTTTTTAGGAGGTATCTATGTACACAATGAAGCAGACCTGTGAAAAGACAGGCTTATCATATGAAACACTTAAATTTTACTGCAACCAAGGTCTCGTCCCAAATGTAAAACGTGACAAAAACAATCGACGTATCTTTGATGATGAAGATATTGCTTGGATTCAAAGTCTTAAATGTCTGAAAAACTGTTGTATGAGTATTTCTGAAATGAAAGAATATATCGCTCTATGTCTCATTGGAGAAAGCAGCATTCCTAAACGTAAGGAAATTCTTAAAATCAAGAAAGCTGCTTTACTTGAGCAAATGAAACAAGTTCAGGAATCCATTGATTACATTGATTGGAAACAACAATTTTATGATGATATTCTCTCTGGAAAGACCAAATAGTTTTATTATTTAAAGTTCTATGCCAAAATGCTTATATAAATTCTTTTTACCATCTTCTGTGATTGCGACTTCTCTGTTTTCAGGAGATTTTTTAATCCATCCTAATTCAATCAAACCATTTGCAATAACTTTTCCTAATTTCCCTGCTATATGATAGTTTTTCTCACTCCAATCATAGCATTTAATTCCTTGTAAGTTTTCTATATCTTTTATACTATGTTTTATTATTTCTAATTCAATTAACTTATTTATGCCTGATTCAGTAATATAGAATATATCATTTTCTAATTTGATATAGTTTAATCTTAAAAGAGCCTCTGTAATCTTTATTCCTAATGTTCCAGCTATATGGTCATAACAAAGCCTCGCATTTCTTAAAGCTTCTGAATGTATATATTCATTTAATGACTTGATTTTAGGTGATTTCGAAAGTTTCATAAGCAGTTCAAGTAATTTTGCAACATCTTCATTAGCTAATTTAAAATAACTATACCTGCCATATATAGTTTTTTCAATAATTCCTGCGTTAACCATTTTAGATAAATGAAATGTTGCTGTTTGTGGTTTGATACAAGCTATTTTTGCTAATTCTCCTGCTGTACGCTGACCTCCTAATAAGCTCATAAGCATGATGCTTCTAGATGAGTCAGCTATTAATGCTGCAATATCATTTACCATAGGATCTGGTTTCAAGATACATTCCTCCAGACTTTTATAAATTAGAAATATCATTTCCATATTCATCGAAATAATATCGTTTTATAATTATATCATAAGTTAACGTTAACCCAAAATTTTACTTTATATATGGAGGTATTTCTTATGAAAAATTTGAAAGATATTAAACTATGCGTTTTTGATGCATATGGTACATTATTTGATATAAATTCAGTCACTAAACACTATTGTAAGGAGTTGGGGGATATATCTGAACAATTTTCAAGTCTTTGGAGGCTTAAACAATTAGAATATTCTTGGTTACGCAGTCTTATGAATAGATATGATGACTTTTGGCGTATAACAGAAGAATCCCTAGATTACGCTTTAGATTATTTTAATATTAAGAATGATCTTTTAAAAACTAATCTTTTAAAAGCATATGAAAATATTAATTGCTATGAAGAGGTTCCTGCTGCTTTATCTAAGTTAAAAGAAAGAGGAATATCAACTGCCATATTATCCAATGCTACACCTAACATGTTATATATGGCTATTAAAAATTCTAAGATAAATTCTCTTATAAATTCCTGTCTTTCTGTTGATAACCTTAAGATATATAAACCTCATCCTTCTGTCTATAATTTAATTTTAGAAAAATATGACCTTAACAAAAATGAAATCTTGTTTGTTTCTTCTAATAGCTGGGATGTAGCTGGCGCTAAAAGTTTTGGCTTCAATGTATCTTGGATAAATCGCTATAATTTTTACTTCTAACTTTTATTAAATCAACTAAATTTTAAGTATTTAATTTTAGATTTTTGTTCAACAATGAAAACTTACCTATATGAGTTCAATAGCTCTGTCAATTCTTTATCTTGACCATATTTAATTACATATTCAAAAACATTATCTCTATTAACAACTTTTTTCATAAAATCTAATTCTACTTCAGGGATAATATCTTTAAGTTTTCTTTTAGTAATAGAATTCAAAAATTTTAATCTCTTAGTATCTTTCTGTTTTCTTATTGCATCTTTTTTAGGATATCCTATTCCAAATGGCTCATCAAATAACTTTTCAAATATACATTGCAAATTAATTTCAGCAGCCCACCCAAAATTTAATCCAAGTGGAATTGAAACTGCATTCCCATCATTAATTCGCCCAAATAGATAAACATCAGATGGATTTTCAATATATCCGCATAATATTGACGGTAAACTATTGCATGCAAGCATCATTCCCTGCCCTGAAGAACAGCCAGTCACAACAAAATCTACGGCTTTGCTTTCTAATAATATACTTATTAACATTGCAGTTTCAACATATGAATACTGAACAGTTTCATCTTCAAATACACCGAAGTTAATAACTTCATATCCTTTATTTTTTACACTTTTTATTAATGTATTATATATTAAACTATTTTTATCTTTTTAAGAACTTGCTTGAATAACTGCTATCTTCATAAATTACTCCTCTTCTTTTCTTCCATACAATCGTGTTCCTTCTTTCTCTGTTCAACCATCTTGCCAAACCACTCTACCATATTAGGATCATAGTGTGAGAAAAACGAGCTTTGCTTTTGATATGGTTCACTAATATGTTTTTATTTCTCATGAGGTAAATATTCAAAATTAGCTTTACCTTTGACCTCATGTTCTAAAGTTAATGGTATGTTTTCATCTATAATCACATGGCCATAAATATCAGTGACTCTAAATGTAAATGGCCCTTGTCCCATTTCAGAGGAGATGAAGTAATTGTATCGTTCTCTATGTAATGTCACAAATTCACCCTTTGCATTCTTATATTCTAATTTCGCTACAGGATAACGGTGATTACGCACCTGTACACCACACCAATACTGGCTACTTCCTTCTTTAAATTTGTATCTTATTGGTTCATCTGTTGGGAAAGCGATCACACGCCAAGTTGCTTTTACCCTTCCCTTTTCCTTAGGAATAATCTTTTCGAAAGTTTTTTCATATAAATCGATATCACCCTTTTGCCCTTCTGGAAGTAAATCAGTGATCAGAACGTTAACCTTTCCTTTTTCACCCGTTACTTCTAAATAAGCCCCTGCCATTAAGGCATCATTATAATCAAAGATATTAAGTGCTGCTATATCATAATCCTTTGAAACAGGATCCAACATGGCACATCCTCCTACATATCCTCCACCATAATAGGTAGCATCTCCTGTATGAATTGTATCTGGTGCATATTCCTTTGACCAATCCTTTGATGTTTGATTCCCTGCTTCTGAAGGTTTATCTTCTTTGTCAGATTTTTCTTGCTCACTTGTATTTTCTTCTTGATTTGATTTGTCTTCTTCGTTGGGATTATATTCCTGATTTGGTTTATCTTCTTCTTGAGGTGTATCTGTTTGGACTGGAGGAGTTATCTCTCCCGCTTTTTCACTGCCTAAGTTAGTCTTACCTTTTACTATTTGTTTATCTGATATACTAATAAGTTCATCTTCACATACATTACCATAAATATCTGTCACCCTGAATGTATAAGGTCCATCCCCTAAATTAGTTCCTATGAAATAATTATACTTTTCTCTTTTAAATACTTGAGTTGTCCCATCGTCTCTTACTAATTCTACTTTAGCTACTGGATATCTATGATTTCGGATCTGAATACCACACCAGTACTTGCTACTTCCTTCTTTAAACTTATAGCTAATGGGTTCTTTTGTTGGTAGTGCAACTACTTTCCAAGTTACCTTCGTACTTTGCTCTCTGCTATCTGTCACCTTCCTATAGGCTGCTTCACTTATATTCAGATCACCTTTTTGCCCCTCATAAAGTACATCTGATACAAGTACATAAGCTGTTCCCTTATTTCCTGTCACTTCTAAGTAAGCGCCAGCAAGTTCAGCATTATCATAGTCCTCTTTATTAAGCGCTGCTAAGTAATATGTTTGATCGATTGGATCTAACATCGCACACCCACCTGTATACCCTCCATTAAAAAATGATGCCTGACCTGTATGCAGAGCTTGTGCTTTTTCCTCTTTTTGAGCCGCTTGTGCTACTTGCGCATTACTTATTGGTGTTTGCGCACAAGTCATTGCAGAGACTACACATACACTCATGGCTAAAGCAAATTCTATTTTCCTTTTTCTCATTGTCTTTTCTCTTCCTCCCTCATCCTATAAAA
>JBJEJM010000064.1:0-6157 GCA_051878075.1 Clostridium sp.
GGCAGAGGTCTGCAAAACCTTTATTCCCCAGTTCAAATCTGGGTGGTGCCTCCATTAAAAAGCCAGTAAACTTGGGATTTCCCTTGCTTACTGGCTTTTTTATATTTTAAATTATATTTGTCAAAATTAAAGACCTGAAAGAAAATAATCTTTCAGGCCTTATATAAATTTTATGTAGTGCATCTGCTAAGTATACAAACTATGCAGGAGTGTATCTAAAATGTATTTATACTAATGTATTCATATTAAGAAGTTAATTCAGCTGTGTGTATGACTGAATTATTAAATATTTGGTAGTTAATTACTGCTTTTATAAATTCATTCTTAAAGTGTGGAGTTAAGAATAAATCAACGAATCATTATTTGTGCTATTACTTTATGCATATAGGTGTGTGGAGTTTATATGCATATATAATTATTACAAAAGGAGTCTTTTATGCTTGAAACTATAATACGCGATGAGATTCCATCAAGCATATTTTTTATTGTATAATCTTTTATCCTATCATATTGATTAAATATTATCTGTGCAACTTCTGAGTTGTTATATACTTTCCAATATCCGCAAAGGAGGCATTTCTTAGTAGTGCATTCCATAAAATCTTTAACATCTTCAAAGGGTATTCCTAAAAACAGCCCTAATTCATGTGGACAATTATATTTTTCATATCTATTTTTTAAGGTTTTCACATATTCATTAATTTCAACTTCTTTTGGATATCCAAGGTTAATGAGAAAACTTATCACATCTTTCTTATCCAAATTACTTTTAAGTACATCTTCGTCATAAATCATAATTATTATAAAATCATCATTTTCTCGAAGTTCTATATACTTTAAATTAATATCTCTTATAAAATCTTCTCCATACCTTTTCCAATTGCCATACATCTTTTCATCCTTTTTCTTAAATGCTATTGTTACAGCTGGTTTTACACCTGCTATAACCCATGATGTATTATATACAAGGAAATTTTCCATATATTCTTTTTCTTCCATTAAATTTAACTTTCTGTGAAAATCAAGATATTTCATAACAAAACTATCCACCTATTCTTAATTATAATGCAGCTATTTTTTTACCAAATTCTATGCATTGTTCTTCATCAGCTTCATTTTGATTTATTAGAGGATCTAATTTGATTACGCATCCATAACCAGTCATTCTTTCTTCAAAATCTCTCATCCACTGACCATCTCCCCATCCATATGATCCAAATAATGCTGCATTTTTGCCATTTACTTTTCCGCTTATTTCTTCTATGAATGGTTCAAATTCACATTCTTCAAGAACTTCATCTCCCATAGCAGGACATCCTAATATAAGTGTATCTTCCTTTAATAATTCATCTATATTTACATCACTTACATTAATGACTTCTGCTTCCTTACCACTTTCTTTTATACCTTTAGCTATTGCGTTAGCCATTGCTTCTGTATTTCCTGTTCCTGTCCAATATACTATTTTCATATTTAATTATGTCCCCCTTTTATTTGAAAACTATTCTCAATTAGTATAATATATCATCTCTACTCTGTTGTCAATAGTTTTTGAAAATAATTTTTATTTGAAAATTATTTTCAATAATATAAAACAAAAAACTTCTTGAGATATTATTAATAACTATCTCAAGAAGTTTATATACTCTTCTGTATATTATATCTATATATGAGCTATTTTATTTTACTTTGTCAAGCTTTTTATTATTTATAAACATATAAAGTGATGCACTAAATATAATTAAATAGCCTATAACACTTATATAATCTGGAAGCACTCCAAATAAAACCAGACTTATCAATGCTGAAAAAATTATATTTGTATAATCAAAAATTGATATTTCTTTTCCAGGTGCAAATTTATATGCAAAAGTTATCCCAAACTGACCAAGACTTGCAAAGACTCCTGCCATTATTAAATATGTAAGCTGAAGTAATGACATATGTTTGTATGAAATAATCATAAGTGGAAATGTAACAACACTGGAAAATAACGAAAAATAAAATACAATAGTATTTGGGTTTTCTTTTCCCCCTAATGCTCTTACACATGTATATGCTGCTGCTGCACATATTCCCCCTAAAGTTCCTGCTAGTGTAGGAATCATTTCAAAACTGAATGAGGGTTTTATTATAAATAATGCACCAATAAATGCTACTGTCAATGCAATAAACTGATTTGGTTTGATTTTTTCTTTTAAAAATATGGCTGAAAATATTATTACAAAAAACGGACTAAGCTTATTAAGCATATTAGCATCTGATAATATAAGCCTGTCTATTGCATAATAATTAAACAAAATCCCCATTGTGCCAAAAATTGATCTAAACACAAGAAGTTTTTGATTTTCTTTTTTACCAAAAAAACTCCCCTTATTCTTTATAATTAATATAAAAGCTACAATTACTGCAACTGTATTTCTAAAAAAAGTTTTTTGAAATGATGGCAGATCACCCGCAAGTTTAATAAAAGCTGACATCATTGCAAAACCAAATGCAGACAATATAATAAATATAATGCCTTTTGTCCTATTACTCAACTTTCTGACTTCCATATTATTCTCCTAACTTCACTAATAGCAACAATCTGCTATTAGTGATTTAATTATTTATTAAGTTTATTATCTGTTCCTCAAGAGTATCTTTATTTAAAGAATATTTAATATTCTTTTGAATTAATCCATTCTTATCTATAAATACTGTTCTTGGAACAGACGTTACTTTATAATTTATTCTGGCATCATAATGACTATCAAAAACAGTGTTAATTTCAATATTGTTATCCTTTAAAAATTGTATAGCAGTTTCTGGTGTTTCATCATTATACCCAACAGCATTAACCATAAAAAAAGTTACCTGCCCCTCATACTTCTTTATTGCCTCTTCAAAGCAAGCAAGATCCTCCTTAGCAGACTCACTTTTACTGTTCCAAAAATGAAGCACTATACTTTCTTCTTTATACTCTGAAAGTCTTACTTCATTGCCATTTATATCATGGACTTCAAAATCTTTTGCTGATGACTTAAAATTCTGCTCTAAATCTGGCGCAACCTTATCTATAATATTAGGTGGTATATCATCTATACTTTCTGGCACCATATCATTTGACTGAATTTCTTTTGTGTTTTCCCTGTTATGATTTATATGATTAAAAATCGTTCCAGTAATCACCAATATTGTTGCAACTATTGCAGCTTTAATAATTATTTTTTTCTTATTCATAAGTTCTCTTTCTGTATATATTTTTCTATTAAAATTTTATCATAATTAAATCTACTTTTTATATTATTCCATTTTTCTTTTTTTATCAATAGACATAATAAATCCCCAATATTTTTATTTGTATGTTTTTCATAGTCGAATCTTCCGTTTACTTCACATCCCATATTTGAATACATATCAAAATTACTCTTATCATTTTCATAAATATTTATAACTATGAAATTGAGATTAAGCTCATTAAAAATATAATCATACATATTACATAAAATAGTTTCTTCTAATTTTCTGTCTCTAAAGTGAATATCTCCAATATAATATTCCAATGTACATCCATCTTTATCAATATGATTAATATCTATAACCCCTATTTTTATTCCACCATTATTTATAATCCAATATTGACAATCATCACTTGAATTTATCCTATCCATCCATAACTTTATATCAGTCCTGTTAACTATTAATGACCTAATATCATTAGCAAATTTATAATTACATTTCCACCGTTCCAAAAGATCTGCATCTTTTTCTTTTAACTTTTCAATAAAAATCATAAAAACCCTCTCCATTTACATTATTTTATTATAGATTATTAAATTTAGATTTTAACTGACATTTATTTGTATTCTATCTATTTATAACAATAAAATATGTGCTGAATTCTATATTATTTTCTGTACAAAAACTAATATATGAGTTTTTTTTTATTTTGATACAATATTTAAAAAGTCTATGTATATAAAAAAGCGGAATATATTATTATATATCCCGCTTTCTCTGATTATTCTACTAACTCTAATACTGGCCTATAAGCAACAGTGTCATAAGCAATTTCTTTATCACAATAATTATTATAAGTTGTTGAATATAATCCTCTTATTATACAGAATTTATTTCCCTTGCCATACTCACTTTGAGTAAAACTACAGCATGTTCTCCAATTCCACAATGTATTGTTTTCACTTTCTATCTTATCATCCTCATATTCTTTAATTGTATTATTTTTATCTTCATCTGTAGAAAGTGGAAGTCCTTCAATTTTATCAGTATTTAAAATATATTTATCCCATTCACTAGAATTTTCTGTTGAATCACCAGCATATCCACTTAACAGCCTTAAAAGATACTTTTTTCCTTCAAGTTTTATAACTTTACCATATGCTAAATTTTGTTTATTTAATTCATCCCATGAAACATTTTTAATTAAATTCTGGCTGCACACAAGTAATTTCTTATTATCATCTTCTATTTCAACCCAAGGAATCTTACTATCATTTCTTTCAGAATTTCTTATTTCAATTGTTCCACCTTCATAAGTAATTATTTCTTCTGGATCTTCTGAAATGTTCTTCTTAGAATCATCTAAATATAACGTACCCAATTTTCTTATTCTACCATTTATATATATACTGCTTTCAAGTTCACTTAATTTTTTTATTTTTTTTATTTTATTTTTTAATACAACTGTTCCACCAAGTGCTGCAATTGCTGCAAGAGAAGCACCTATAATCTTATTTTTACTGACCCTTTTCATAAAATTCCTCCTCACACTAAGATTGAATATCTTTTCTCAATTTATACTTATGATTATATTATACTTTAAATTTATAATATTTTCTATTTTTATCTTATCCCTAAATATTATATATAGATTTTGATATTACTATAAAATCCATTTATACATCTAATTATATTATTTTTTAAATACAGTATTTTATACTTCAATATTTATTTTTCAAATATCTTTAGCTTATAACACAAAAAACACTGCCTATTTAAATAAGGCAGCATTTTAAAAGATTTAAAATACACAGACTTAATTATTTTATAAACCCTTATTAATTATGCTCTAGGATGAGTGTGCATATAAATATAGTTGATTTTATCATTATTGATTATTTCATAATAAGTATCCATATATGTTAATACCTGATTTCCGAGTAACTTCTGAACAGCTCTGACATTAGCACCATTTTGGAGAAGATGAACAGCAAATGAATGTCTGAATGTATTAAGATTTACATCTTTGTCGATTCCAGCTTTTCTAGAATATTCTTTTACTATTCTCCAGATTCCCTGTCTTGTTAATTTATTTCCGTTCAAATTAACAAAGAGATTAGGAACACCACATTGCGCTATTTTATAACGTATGCTTAAATATTCTGATAAGGCTTTGCAGGCACTCCTTCCTATTGGAATTATTCTTTCATAATGCTTATTATCCGTACATCTAACAAAGTTTAATTCTAAATTCACATCTTCTACATTTAAGTTAATAAGTTCTGATACTTTCATTCCTGTAGCATACATTAATTCTAGCAATGCATTATCTCTTATTCCTTTTGGACAATCCTTTTCTACTATCCTTATAATCTTGTCTACTTCTTCAACAGTTAATATTTGTGGCAGCTTTCTATTATTTTTCGAACTTTTATATTCTATTTTGGGAACTTCTTTTATAAGTGACTGACTTTTTAAATATGAATAAAAATTACGTAAACTTATTACTATTCTGTTTATCGACCTTTCTGATTTGCCTTGATTTAATAAATTCTGAATATAAGAAGCAACAGTAAGATTATCACTTTTGTATAAGTCAATCTTTTTTTTATTTAGAAATTTTAAATAGAGAGTAACATCTGTTACATATGCATATATAGTATTTTCACTTTTACCACTCTCTAACAAGTAATTCTTATAATTATTTATACTATTTATCATTGTTCTCTCCTATAACATTGATTCTTGTCACTCTTAAACTAATTTGAAAATCTTTCTGCTTATTCTCATCATAAGTAGTGCTTATAAATTTACACATAGAATTTTGCAGCCACAATTTTTATTAAACTTGGTGATATATATGTTTCTACTAATACACCTATCATAAATAATATTAAAATTATAATAAGCTTTTTTAATAGATAATCCGAAAATA
>JBJEJM010000065.1:0-3554 GCA_051878075.1 Clostridium sp.
AATTCTTCATCATGTGAATCACATTTGCTAGTCTTATATACATCGTTTCCATTTAATGAAATTATAAACTTATATTCATTATTGCGTCCTTGAATTTTTATAAGTTCCTGTTTTTTCAATTGAATTGTCAAATCAAATGCCATGATTTTTTTATTATCAAGAACTACTTCTTTCTGTTCTGATTTTAATACACTTCCCACTTTAGTTCTAGTTACATAGCGTTGTATATCTTTAATCACTTGTGAATGATATTTAGAAAAATCCATTTTACATTCCTCCATATCTATTTGTAAAGTCATAATACTCATTAACTCCTTGTTATAGATATATTCTGTAAAATGGATTTCTATTACTTTTCTATTTAATTCAATACTGAAAATATAAAAATATATATTCTACTTAACATTACTGTTCTTTTCCAAAAACCTGTTCTTTAAGTTTTAATCCAGTTGGTGTAATTGCAACTCCTCCAAGTGCAGTTTCTCTTAATTCTGTTGGAAGACTCTTTCCTACTTTATACATTGCACTTACTGCATCATCAAATGGAATCTTTGCTTCAACTCCAGCCATAACCATATCAGCTGTACATAATGCAGTTATTGCTCCCTGTGCATTTCTCTTGGCACATGGAATTTCAACAAGACCTGCTACAGGATCACACACAAGTCCAAGTACATTTTGAAGAATTATAGACCCTGCATCTAGACTCATTTTAGGAGTTCCACCCATCATTTCAACAACTGCTGCTGCTCCCATTGCTGATGCCGAACCACATTCTGCCTGACATCCTCCTTCTGCACCTGAAAGTGTAGCATTCATTCCTATAACCATTCCAACAGCAGCTGCTGCAAGAAGTCCTTTAATAAGTCCATCTTCATCTAATCCCAGCTGTGCTCCTGCTGAAAGTATTACTGCTGGCAAAATTCCACATGAACCTGCAGTAGGGCATGCTACTATTTTACCCATAGAAGCATTTACTTCAGATGATGAAAGTGCCATAGCCATTGCAAGATTTGTTGCTGTACCAGTTAATGTCTTTCCTTTATTAACATAATTGTTTATTTTAAATCCATCTCCGCCAATAAGACCACTTACTGAATAAACTTCTTTTTCTCTTCCTTCATTTGCTGCAGAAATCATTACTTTAAGATTTTTTCTCATCTTCTCTATTACTTCTTCTCTAGTTAGTCCTTTTTCCTCTACCTCACATCTTATTGCATATTCACTTAATGAAATATTATGTTTTTCACATATTTCTAATAATTCTTCTCCTGTTTTTGCAATCATGAAATACCCTCCTTCTATTCTTCTTCTTTAGCTGGACTTATAGAAATAACTTTATGTACAAGCTCTAGGTTTTCTATTTTTTTCTTTGTTTCTTCACTTACCTTATTATCCATTTCAAAAATCATTGTAGCTTCCTGACCTTTTCCATCTCTGAAAACTTTCATAAATGCTACATTTATATTTTCACTATAAAGAATATGAGTTACATCATGAATTACACCTGGAGCATCTTTATGTGCTACAATAAGTGTTTCATACATTCCTGTAAAATCAACTTCATTGTCATTAACTTCACAGATTTTAATATTTCCGCCTCCAATTGATGATCCCATCACTTCACAATACTTATCATCATGAGTCCTCATTACAAATTTAACTGTATTAGGATGAACATCTCCTAAATCTGCCTCTTTAAATAAAAATTTCAGCCCTTTTTCTTTTGCAATATCCATTGAGTTTCTAAGCCTTTCATCACTCGGCTCCATTCCAAGTATTCCTGCAACTAACGCTCTGTCTGTACCATGTCCTTTATATGTTTTTGCAAAAGAACCATGCAGTAAAAATGTAACTTCTGCTATATCCCCGCCTGCTATACTTCGTGCAATTTTTCCAAGTCTTGCAGCACCTGCAGTATGTGAGCTTGATGGTCCTATCATAACAGGTCCTAATATATCAAATATACCTATTCCCTTCATTTTAATCGCTCCTTAAACTTTAAATTTAGAATTTAAAATCAAGTGGGATTTCTACACAATTATTAAAATAAAAGATTATGTAGATATCATGTATTTTGTAATTTTAATTTCTATTTCAAAATACTATCTATTACCAAATAAGTTCTTTTAAACTCCTTCATCTTTTATTAAAACATAATATTTTGAAAATATCTATCTTCACAATTATTTTGTCAGTTTTTTTTGAAAATTACACATTTTCATTAAATATAATTGTTTAATGATAAAAAATGTGAAATGCTAAATATCAAATAATTAACATTTCACAAATAAAGTGTCTTTAAATTATTTTTATTTTGATACTCTTTACTTTTTATATATGATAAATTTGTTTTCCTTTAATATAGTTATAAACTTTATAAGCCTTCCATAAAATATTTCATCTTTTTCAGAAAAATCTGTTCTTACATGGTCAGCAATTTCACCAATATTTTTATTACCGTCGATAGATTTCCAAACAGCACTTCCTTGTTTATCAAGTCTTATTTTACTTATTTTAGGTCTTTTGAAAAAAATTTGAGCTAAAGTATTAAAAAATCCTTTATTTATCACATGAATTTCAACAATATCTTCCTCTATAACATTCCAGTTAATATTTATAATTGGAACATAATCTAAATAATTCTTTTTCATAAATAATCACGCTCATTATATTCTGTCTTTTAATTTATAAACTATTATGTATCTAATAATTTAAAATATGTTTAAATAACTACTCATTTTTCTTTTTATCCTTATGCCACATTGTAACTTTAAACAATGTCAATATTAATATAGAAAATGCAACGAGTGCACCAATATTTCCCGTTTCTATAGTTCCAGATAAATCAATTATTTCTGCAAGTGATTTACCATTTATATTTACAATTGCAAACACTGCTAAAATAATACCTACTAATCCTTCACCTGCAATAAGCCCTGACGTATATAAAATACCTCTATCAATTGCATCCTTTCTCTTTTCTTCAGTAATTTTCTTTTTCTTTTCAAAATATAACCTTACAAGTCCACCAGTCATAATTCCAGCACTTAAATGGAATGGAAGATATAATCCTATTGCAAATGGTAATACTGGTATTCCTAATATTTCTATTGCTATTGCTATTCCTGCACCTGCAAATACTAAATTCCAAGGAAGATTTCCTTCCATAACACCTTGTATAACCATTTTCATTAATGTTGCTTGTGGAGCTGCAAGTTCTGTAGAACCAAATCCCCATGCAGCATTTAAAAGATATAATACTCCTCCAATTGTTATTGCCGATACTGTAACACCAATAACTTCACCAATCTGCTGCTTGTAAGGAGTTGCTCCTACTATATAACCTGTCTTTAAATCTTGAGAAGTATCACCTGCAATTGCTGCAATAATACATATAACTGATCCTACAGCAATTGAAGATAACATTCCTGCTTGTCCATTAACACCAGTCATTTTAAACACCATAGTTGTAATAAGAAGTGTTGCTATTGTCATACCTGACACTGGATTATTACTGCTTCCTACAAGCCCAACTATTCTTGATGATACAG
>JBJEJM010000065.1:3654-7607 GCA_051878075.1 Clostridium sp.
GAAAGATCCCATTGTACTTATTGCTTCTGTCCCAGGATATATAATCATATCTCCTCCAAATAGAGATATTAGTGGCAGAATAACAAACCATCCAAGAACTCCGCCTGCAAACATATATGCTGATATTCTTGCTCCACATATAAATCCTACACCAAGAAGTGCTGGAAGAACATCTATACCAAATGCTGATCCCTTATATTTTGATATCTCATAATGAACTTCATTAGGAAATATTTTGAATCCTTCTGTTAAAAATTTATATATTCCTGCAATTCCAAGCCCTACAAAAACTCCAGAAGCTTTGCTTCCGCCTTCCTCTCCTGCTAGAAGGACTTCTGCACAAGCAGTTCCCTCTGGATATGGAAGAACTCCGTGTTCTTTAACTATAAGAGCCTTTCTTAAAGGTATCATAAATAATACTCCTAATATACCACCACATAAACAAATTATAGATATTTCTAAAAGTGATGGACTAGGTTGTCCCCATTCCTTCATCCATATAAATATGGCTGGTATTGTAAAAATAGCTCCAGCTGCAACTGACTCACCTGCTGATCCTATAGTCTGAACTAAATTATTTTCCAGAATAGAATCTCTTTTTAATATAATTCTTATAATTCCCATTGACATAACTGCTGCTGGAATCGAAGCAGAAATAGTCATTCCTACTTTTAATCCTAAATATGCATTAGCTGCACCAAAAATAACTGCTAAAATAATACCTAATATAATCGATGTTCCAGTAATCTCTGGTAATATCGTATCATTAGATATAAAAGGTCTATGTTCTTTTTTCTTTGACATTATAATCCTCCTTAAATAATTATTTAAAAATTAAATTTACACCTTATTTTATAAAATTGATTATATTATTTTAAAAATAGTATTATTTTTTTAATATTTTCCATTAAAAACTATAATTATATTATCATTCCATATATAATTATTCAATATATTTATTATATTTTTTCTATTTTAATATTAAAAACCCATAAAAAGAAAAAAATTCATTAACTAAACTAGGTTAATGAATTTTTCTTTACATTATCAATATATTTTAATCTTCATAAAAACAAGATCCACCAATAAATTCTCTTAAAATCGAATTCTTTGGTACTTCATCAAAATCTATTTCCTTAAAGAAATTTAAAAATGATTTTAATCTTCTTCCTTCAGCATATACAGGACTTTCTTGTGGTATTTTATTCAATTCTTTAAGTGCATAAGGTTTCAATACACCTAATTCATATACTAATGTTGAATTAAATAAAACATCAGCTTCTTCCTGATATACAAATATATTTTCTTTTTCCCCTCTTTTTATTGAAGGCCATCTCTTTAATGTATCCTCTGCTGAATACCCACGATAAAGAGAATCCCTTACTATTCTCCTTACTTTTCTTGAATCCGTTGTTGAAATTCTATTATGATTATCTATATTTAACTGAGTTAATGCAGATATATAAATCTTAAATACGTTATCTTTTAAATTATCTGATATTAAATTAGGATTTAAACCATGTATACCTTCTAATATAACAACTCCATTTTCAGGTAATTTATTTTTATCTCTAATCCATTCCCTTTTACCTGTTCTAAAATTGTAAACTGGAAGTTCAACCTCTTTTCCTGCCATAAGTTCTTTTAGATTTCTATTCAAAAGTTTTAAATCAAGAGCATCTATAGATTCATAATCGTAGTCTCCATTTGCATCTAATGGCGTATCTTCACGATTTACAAAATAATTATCTAATGAAATAGGTATAGGAATCATTCCATTAACTCTAAGCTGCACACTAAGCCTATTTGCAAAAGTTGTTTTTCCTGATGAAGATGGACCTGCAATGCAGACTATCTTAATATCTTTTTTTTCATTAATGCTATCCGCTATATTAGCTATCTTTTTTTCATGAAGTCCTTCTGATACCATAATTACTTCTTGTAATTTATTATTACAGACTTTTTCATTCAAACTCCCTACAGTCTCTACACCCAGTATATTTAACCATTCTTTTGTTTCTTTGAATATTTTATATAAGCTTTTCTGTTCTTGAAATGGTTCTAGTGCAGCAAAATTATTATGATCAGGCCTTCTCAATATAAATCCTGTCCCATACTTATTTAAATCAAATAATTTTATTATTCCTGTAGAATAAGCCATACATTCATAGAAATAATCATACCTTCCATCAAGTTCACAAAGATTAATCTCTTTCATATCACTATTTTCAAAAAGTTTAATCTTATCTTCCATATTATATCTTGAAAAAATATCTATGGCTTTTTCTTTAGAAACTCTTACTCTTCTTATAGGTATATCTCTTTTAATTACTTCCTGCATCTTTTTCTTTATTTTACTAATATCATCTTCATTTAAAGGAGTATCCTTGTATATTTCTCCATATACAGACTTACTTATAGCATGTTCTAAGGAAATCTCTGCTTCTTCAAATAAATCTAATACTGCCTTAATGAATATAAATTGAAGTGTTCTTGTATATATCTTTATTCCAAGTTCAGTATCAAATCCAATAATCGATACTTCACCTTCTTCTTCTATAATTTCACTTAATTCATGATTCCTTCCATTTAATTTACATATAGCAACATCTTTAACTATCTCTTTATGGTTTTCACAGATCAAATCATAATATGTTATACCTTTTTTAGCTCTAAATTTATCATTTATCCCTGCTATTCTTTCTTTTAACATATAATTTTCATCTCCAATCACCCAATTTATAATTTTTTCTAATAATATACTAAAATAAAACTAACTTTTAAGTTTAGTATATTATTTTTTACAAAAAAAATTTTGCTTTATCTTATTTATTATAATTTTTTATTCACTGTAAATATTCTCCATATTATATTATATACAATTCTTCATTTTGGGATAAAAATATTTATTAAATAGTATATTAATTATAATTTTGCAGATATTATTTTTGAGGTGTTTTTATAATGTTTATTGTTTGTATAAGAACTATACTGCTATATTCCTTAGTTGTTTTAACTATGAGATTAATGGGCAAAAGACAAATTGGAGAACTTCAGCCTTATGAATTTGTAATAACAATAATGATTTCTGACTTAGCTTCACTGCCTATGCAGGATCAAAGATATCCACTACTACAAGGTATAGTTCCAATAGTAACCCTATTATTTTTAAAAACTATTATAACTCTATCAGAATTAAAAATTCAGTCAACACGTAATATATTAGATGGCTCTCCCTGTATATTGATTTATAATGGAAAAATTAATTACAGAGCCTTAAAAAAACAGCAGTTAAATTTAGATGAATTATTTGAAGAATTGAGACTCGCAAAATGCTTTAATTTAGATGAAATTCAATACGCAATTTTGGAAAACAGCGGACAGCTTTCAATACTTCCAAAAAACTATAATAGTTCTTCTGGATCATCAAATTCCTCTAACAATAATTCTTCTAATACATCGAACACTAAAGTAATACTTCCAAAAATCCTTGTGGCAGATGGTAAAATAAATAAAAACTCTATTACATCTCCAAATAAAAGTGAAGAATGGATTATGAACGTTCTAAAAAATCATGGAATTAACTCAATTGATAACATACTTATTGCCATGTATGATACTCAGGGAAAATTCAAAGTACAATATTATGATGATTATGAACAGGAGTGTAATTTATGAGAAATGCAATAATATCAATAGCTATTTTTCTTGGATTATTAATAGGAATCTTCTTTTTAAATAGTTCAGTAGTTAATTTATGTGATTCAATAAAAAACAAAACTGATGATATGGAAATAATACTTTTAAATGAAGATTATGATGAAGCATATGAAAAATCTATAGAATTATTGGAATACTTACAAGAAAATGATTTTATTCCATCAATATATACCAGTCATCAGGATTTTGATGCAATAAGACATGAATCTGCAAGGCTATGCGTATATATATCA
>JBJEJM010000065.1:7707-26832 GCA_051878075.1 Clostridium sp.
AAAAAACAGATTTAATTTAGAAATTTTATTATTTTTTTACATATTTCAATGTATTATAAGAGGGGGCTTTAAAAATGGCAAAATACAATAAAGTGGTTTTAGCTTATTCAGGAGGGTTAGATACATCAATAATTATTCCATGGCTTAAAGAAACTTATGGATGTGAAGTTATAGCTGTATGTGGTAATGTTGGGCAAAAAGATGAATTAGATGGTTTAGAAGAAAAGGCAATAAAAACAGGGGCTTCTAAATTATATATTGAAGATTTAACTCAGGAATTTGTTGATGATTATATCTTCCCTACTATTCAAGCTGGTGCAAAATATGAAGGAAAATACTTACTTGGAACTTCTTTTGCAAGACCTTTAATTGGTAAGAGATTAGTTGAAATAGCTAAAAAGGAAGGTGCTGATGCAATCTGTCATGGATGTACTGGTAAAGGAAATGACCAAGTTAGATTTGAACTTGCAGTAAAGGCATTTGCTCCAGAAATGCCAATTATAGCTCCTTGGAGAATATGGGATATTAAATCTAGAGAAGAAGAAATTGAATATGCAGAATCAAAAAATATTCCTTTAAAGATAAATCGTGAAACTAACTATAGTAAAGATAAAAATATCTGGCATTTAAGTCATGAAGGTTTAGACTTAGAATTCCCGGAAAATGAGCCAAAATACGCTGAAATCTTAGAACTTTCTAAAACTTTAGAAGATGCTCCAGATAAAGCAACTTACATTACATTAACTTTTGAAAAAGGTATTGCTGTAGCTTTAAATGGAAAAAAGATGAATAGTGTAAAATTATTAGAAGAACTCAATAAAATCGGTGGAGAAAATGCTATTGGAATAATTGATATGGTTGAAAATAGACTTGTTGGTATGAAATCAAGAGGTGTTTATGAAACTCCAGGCGGAACTATTTTATATGCAGCTCATAAAGATCTTGAAGAAATCTGCTTAGACAAAGAAACTGCTCATTACAAAGAACAAATCGCATTAAAATTTGCTGATTTAGTATATAATGGTCAATGGTTTACTCCACTTAGAGAAGCTTTAACAGAATTCATCAATAAAACTCAAGAAACTGTTACTGGTAAAATTAAATTAAAATTATACAAAGGAAATATAGTTAACGCTGGTATGACTTCACCTTATTCTTTATATAGTGAAGAATATGCTACTTTTGGAGAAGATGGTGTTTATAATCAAAAGGATTCTGCTGGATTCATAAGCCTTTATGGACTTCCATCAGTAGTAAGAGCAAAAATGAAGGCAAGCCTTAAGAAAGAGGTTAAATAATTATGAAACTTTGGGGCGGACGTTTTAAAAAGGGGACTGACAAATTAGTAAATGACTTCAACTCTTCTATACATGTTGATTCTAGAATGTATAAAGAAGACATTCAAGGAAGCCTTGCTCATGCAAAAATGCTTGGTAAACAAAATATAATACCTAAAGAAGCAAGCGATAAAATTACTTCAGGACTTCTTGAAATACTAAAAAGAATTGATAATGGTGTTATAAGTATAGATGAAACATCTGAAGATATTCATAGTTTCATCGAAGGTACTTTAACTTATTATATTGGAGATTATGGAAAGATGCTTCACACTGGAAGAAGCAGAAATGACCAGGTAACATTAGATTTTAGGTTGTATTTGAAAAAAGCAATTACAGATTTAAAAAAGGATATTATATCTTTAGAAGAAGTTCTTCTAGAAAAAGCTAATGAAAATATCGATACAATTATGCCTGGATATACTCATCTGCAGAAAGCACAGCCTATCACATTTGCTCATCACATTTTAGCTTATGCTGAAATGCTTAAGAGAGATTATGGAAGACTTACTGACTGCTATAAAAGACTTGATGAAATGCCACTTGGCGCTGGTGCTCTTGCAACTTCTACTTATCCAATTGACAGAGAAGCTGTTGCACGTGAGTTAGGCTTTTCAAAAGTAACATTAAACAGTCTTGATTCTGTTTCTGACAGAGATTATGCAATTGAAACATTATCATGCCTTTCAATGATAATGATGCATTTATCAAGATTTTCAGAAGAAATAATACTTTGGTGTACAAATGAATTCAGCTTCATAGAGCTTGATGATGGTTATAGTACTGGAAGCAGTATAATGCCTCAAAAGAAAAATCCTGATGTAGCTGAACTTGTAAGAGGAAAAACTGGACGAGTTTATGGTGACCTTATGACTCTTCTTACTGTTATGAAAGGTATTCCTCTTGCTTACAACAAAGATATGCAGGAAGATAAAGAAGCTGTTTTTGATGGATTAGATACAGCAGCTCTTGCACTTAAAACTTTCTGTGGAATGATTAAAACTATGAAGATTAAAAAAGAAAACATGAGAAAAGGTGCTGGACTCGGCTTTACTAATGCTACTGATGTAGCTGATTATCTTGTAAAAAAGGGTATGCCTTTTAGAAATGCTCATGGTGTAGTTGGAGAAATTGTTCTTGACTGTATAAAACAAAATAAAATGATTGAAGATCTTACTCTTAAAGAATTTAAGGAATTTTCTCCTCTATTTGAAAATGATATTTATAAAGCAATCGATCTTGTAACTTGTGTAGAAGAACGTAAAGTCATGGGGGGTCCTTCTACTGAATCTGTTAAATATCAAATCAAAGCATTAAAAAATTTTATAAATGATCATACTTTAAATGAAAATAAGTAATTAAACAAAAATAATAAATATTTAAAGAAGAATTTTTAATATACTTTAGAAATTCTTCTTTAAATATATTTTTAAAACTAAATGTTCTGTTATGCAGAAACATATAAAAGATATATTGTATTTTCTGCTAACTAAAATCAGGAGGCTATATAAATGACTAAAGTAGGAATTATCGGTGCTACAGGCTATGTTGGTGCTGAACTTTTAAGATTATTATTATCACATCCAAAGGTTGAAGTTGCAGCGTTAAGCTCAGTTTCATTCGAAGGACAGGAAATAAGCAGCGTATATATAAATTTCTTAAACAAAACTAATTTAATTTGTGAAAATGCTGATGATGTTGTAAAAAAGTCTGATGTTATCTTTACAGCACTACCTCATGGATTAAGTGAAGATATTGCAAAAAAAGCTATTGAAAACAATAAAATCTGCATTGATATGGGAGCTGATTTCAGACTTTCAAATGAAGAAGATTATGAAAAATGGTATGGTAAAAAATTTGCTCAGCCTGAATTACATAAAAAATGCGTTTATGGACTTCCTGAGTTGAATAAATATAAAATTAAGGATTGTAAATTGATTGCTAATCCTGGATGTTATCCAACTACAATAAATTTAGGTTTAATGCCATTGTTAAAAAATTCATTAATTGAAACAAAAAACATAATCTGTGACTCTAAATCTGGAACAACTGGTTCAGGAAGAGGATTATCTCAAACAACTCACTTTCCTGATGAAAATGAAACATTTGCTCCATATAAAGTTGGTGCACATAGGCATACACCAGAAATTGAAGAAATCTTATCTACTATTGCTGGTGAAAAAGTAACTGTAACATTTACTCCTCACCTACTTCCAATTAACAGAGGCATAGTTTCAACAATATACTGTACTCCTAAAAGGCAAGTAGATCTTGAAGAAGTTCATAAACTTTATGAAAAATGTTATGAAAATATGCCTTTTGTGCATGTACTTCCACTTGGTGAGACTGCTTCAATAAAGAATATACGATTCTCTAATGATTGTTATGTTTCACTACATTTAAATCATAGAAAAGATCAAATAATTGTTGTCAGTACAATTGATAATATGATAAAAGGTGCTGCTGGACAAGCAATTCAGAACATGAATATCATTTTAGGTTTTGATGAAAGTGACGGGCTAAACCTTATAGCACCAGCATTCTAACAATTTAATCAAGGAGGTTTTATTAAATGGAAATTAAATATATTGATGGTGGAATTACTGCTCCTAAGGGATTTCTTGCATCTGGCATATACTGTGGTATCAAACAAGGCACTGTAAAAAAAGATTTAGCTCTAATCTACTCTGAAGTTCCTGCCACAGCATCTGGAATGTTTACAAAAAATAAAGTGAAAGGTGCTCCTATTTACATATGCAAAGATCATCTATCTAACAAAAGAGCCCAAGCAATAATAATAAATAGTGGTAATGCCAATACATGTAATGGTGAAGATGGATTAAATAAAGCAAACAAGATGACTATCCTTCAAGCTAAAGCCTTGAATCTTAAAGCTGATGATGTTTTAGTTGCATCTACTGGTGTTATTGGAGTTCCTCTAAATATTGATGCAATTAAAGATGGTATTCCTTTATTAACAAAAAAATTATCTAAGAATGGTAATGAAGCTGCTGCTTCAGCTATTATGACTACTGATACTTTTATGAAACAATTAGCAGCAGAATTATATATAGGAGATAAAAAAATAACTATTGGTACAATGGCTAAAGGCTCTGGAATGATTGAACCTAATATGGGAACTATGCTCTCATTTATCACAACAGATCTTTCAATTTCTCCTAAATTACTTGATGAAGCGTTAAAGAGTACTGTTGCTGTTACTTATAATAGGGTTAGTGTTGATGGTGATACAAGTACCAATGATTCAATATTTATCTTAGCTAATGGTCAAGCTGGTAACCCTACTATAACTGAAAAAAATGAAGATTATTATAATTTTGTAAAAGCGCTAAAAGAAATAAATACAATAATGGCAAAAAACATTGCTAAAGATGGTGAAGGTGCAACTAAATTATTAGAATGTCAGATTATTGGAGCTTTAAATGAAAAAGATGCTGTAACATTTGGTAAAAGCGTCATTAATTCAAGTTTAGTTAAAACTGCTATGTTTGGAAGTGATGCTAACTGGGGAAGAATACTATGTGCACTTGGATATTCCAATGTGGAATTTGATCCTGCAAAAGTAAATGTCTCATTTGCAAGCAATGCTGGTGAAATAGATGTATGTAAAAACGGAAGTTCCCTTCCATTTGATGAAGAAAAAGCAAAATCAGTATTAAGCGAAAAAGAAGTTATAATCAAAGTAGATTTATCACTTGGAAATCATAGTGCGTATGTATGGGGATGCGATTTAAGCTATGATTATGTAAAAATTAATGGAGATTATAGAAGCTAGGAAACAATTGAAATTTGGGGGGATTAATTTTGGATTATTCACAAAGAGCTGAAATATTAGTTAATGCACTTCCATACATTCAAAAATATCGTGGTAAAATCGTAGTTATTAAATACGGTGGAAATGCAATGGTAAGTGATGAATTAAAAGAAAGAGTTATTAATGATATTATTCTAATGAAATGTGTAGGAATTGAACCTGTTGTGGTACACGGTGGCGGCCCTGCAATTTCTGATTTATTAAAAAGACTAAATCACAAAAGTGAATTTATAAATGGATTGAGATACACTGATGATGTCACTATTGATGTGGTTCAAATGGTTCTTGGCGGCAAAGTAAACAAAGATTTAGTTTCTTTAATTGAAAAATCTGGTGGTAAGGCAATTGGCCTATGCGGCATGGATGGATCACTTATAAAAGCAAAAAAACTAAAAGCTGATTCTGATCTAGGCTATGTTGGAAGTATTACCAAAGTCAATACTGACATTATAAAAACAGCTATGAATTCTGGATATATTCCTGTTGTAGGAAGTGTTGCATTAGGTGAAGATGATAATAAAGCTTATAACATAAATGCTGATACATGTGCTTCAAAAATAGCCTCTGCTTTAAAAGCTGAAGAATTAATTCTTCTTACAGATGTTCCTGGTGTTATGAGAGATCCAGATGATCCTTCTTCACTATTAAGTTCATTAAGACTTCATCAAATACCTAAATTAACTCATGAGGGAGTTATAAAAGGTGGTATGATTCCTAAAATAGACTGTTGCGTTGAAGCTGTGAGAATGGGTGTTGGAAGAGCTATAATCCTTGATGGGCGTATTCCCCACTCTATTCTCCTTGAATTATTCACACCTGAAGGTGTAGGAACAATGATATATTAACAACTGAATTAATGGAGGAATATAATTATGACATATGATTTTAATGAAGCGAAGAATCATTTAGTAAACAGCTATGGCCGCTTAGATCCAGTAATAGTTAAAGGTGAAGGTGTTTATCTTTATGATCAGGACAATAATAAATACTTAGATTTTACAAGTGGTATTGGTGTAAGCTCTTTAGGGTATTCCAATAAAAATTGGGTTGCTGCAACTTCTGCACAACTAAGTAAACTTGCTCATACATCTAATATCTTTTATACAGAGCCAAGTGTTAAGTTAGCTAAAGAATTAACTGAAAAAGCTGGAATGAAAAAAGTATTCTTTGGCAACTCTGGTGCTGAAGCTAATGAAGGTGCTATAAAATTAGCTAGAAAATACAGTTTTGATAAATACGGAAAAGGAAGAAATACTATTCTTACATTGATTCAATCTTTCCATGGAAGAACTATAACAACTTTAAAAGCAACTGGTCAGGAAAAATTCCATAAATACTTCTATCCTTTTACTGAAGGTTTTAATTATGTAAAAGCTAATGACATAAATGATTTTAAAGAAAAACTCACTCCTGATGTATGTGCTATAATTCTTGAAGCAATCCAAGGTGAAGGTGGAGTCATTCCTTTAGATAAATCATTTGTTCAAGAAGTAGTTAAAATATGTAACGAAAAAGATGTCTTAGTAATATTTGATGAAGTTCAATGTGGTATTGCAAGAACTGGTAAGCTCTTTGGATATGAAAACTTTGATGTTAAACCAGATATTGTTACTGTTGCCAAAGGATTAGGTGCTGGACTTCCTATAGGTGGATTTTTATGTAACGAAAAAGTTCAAGATGTATTCCATCCTGGAGATCATGGTTCAACTTTTGGAGCAAACCCTGTTGTCTGCTCAGGTGCATTAGTTGTTCTTGATGAATTATGCAATCAGTCATCGTATGATGAAATAAAAGAAAAAGGTGCATATGTAAAGCAGCTTGTTGAAAATGCAGATATTCCTCAGATTGTTGATGTTAGAGGAATGGGATTAATGATTGGAATAAAAGTAAAATGTGATCCTAGTATAGTTCAACAAGAATGTTTAAAAAAAGGCTTATTAGTATTGACTGCTGGAAAAGATGTCATCCGACTTCTTCCACCACTTGTAATAAGCAAGGAAGAGTTAAAACAAGGTATAGATATAATGCTTGATGTTTTATCAAATATAAAATAATTATTTTCCAATTGGTTAGGGGGATTATTTTGTGAAAAAAGATTTATTAAAAATGGATGACTTATCAAAAGAAGAAATCTTGGATATATTAAATTTAGCCGATCAGCTAAAATATGAACAAAAACATAATATAGAACATCCTCTTTTAAAAGGTAAAAGCTTAGGTATGATTTTTGAAAAGTCTTCTACAAGAACAAGAGTATCCTTTGAAGTTGGTATGTATGAATTAGGTGGAAATGCTTTGTTTTTAACTGATAAAGACCTTCAGATAGGCAGAGGTGAAGCTATTGAAGATACTGCAAGAGTTTTATCTAGATTTATACAAGGTATAATGATTAGAACTTTTTCTCAAAAAGAAGCTGAAAATTTAGCAAAGTATTCTTCTATTCCTATAATAAATGGATTAACTGATGATGAACATCCATGCCAAGTATTAGCTGATCTTATGACAATAAGAGAAAAGAAAAATATTTTAGAAGGATTAAAAGTAGCCTTTGTAGGTGACGGAAATAATATGGCCAACTCACTTATGATTGGATGTCTTAAAGTCGGTATGAATTTTTCAATCGCTTCTCCTAAAGAATTTACTGCTTCAGAACAATATTTAAAACGTGCACAGGAAATTGCTAATTCAGAAAATCTTCAATTTACAGTAACTACTTCTCCAGAAGAAGCTGTAAAAGATGCTGATGTAGTAATAACTGATGCCTGGACAAGTATGGGACATGAAAAAGAAGCTCAATACAGGATGAAGTTTTTCGATGGTTTCCAAGTAAATTCTGAGCTCTTAAAAAATGCAAAAAAAGATGCTATGGTTCTTCATTGTCTTCCATGTCACAAAGATGAAGAAATATCAAGAGAACTTTTTGAACAGCATGCTGATGAAATATTCAATGAATCTGAAAACAGATTGCATGCTCAAAAAGCTGTTCTTGTAAAATTAATGAAATAATATAAAAAGGATATATGCATAATAAATATGCTTATATCCTTTTTTATGCACATATTCAAAAAATTATCCACAAATTCTTTATCTAAAAGCATATAATTCTGTTAATAATATAATTTCTTGAATAACAGAATAAAAAGAGCCTGTGAATTCATCACATGACTCTACTCAATATTTTTTATTATACTTCTATTAAATTTAATAATTTAAGCCTGCTCCTCAATGTATATCCTAGAACAGTTGATACTGCTATCTTTAATACATCTCCTAATAAATAAGGTATAACCCCCATAAATAATGCTTGTACAAAGCTAAGCTTCATCTGAAATGCAAGCCATGCTGTTCCAAAACCATAACACACTATTGTTCCAATAATCATTCCCACCGAATACATATACATCTTATCTTCAAATTTTTCAACAAATATACCTGTAAATATTGCACAGAATATAAAACCTATTAAATATCCTCCTGTAGGACCTGCAAGCTTACCCAATCCCCCTGAAAAACCTGAGAATACTGGCAGACCAACTGCACCTATTAAAATATATAATAAAACACTTGCTGTACCCTTCTTACTTCCAAGAATGCAGCATGAAATATATATAATAAGGTTTGCTAAAGAAATCGGTATAGGAGTAAATGGAAGTGAAATTGAAAATGGTGAAATTATACACATTACAGCTGTCATCATTGCAATTATGACCATATTTTTTGTTTTTGCATCATTCATTAAAATATCCTCCTAACATTATTCTTATGAATTTTTTTCCATTCTATATTTTATAGTATAATACTTACCCTTACAATCGTCAACTATATACATTTTGATAGTTAACAATGTAGAATTCTTTTATATTTAATAATAACTATATTCAAAAACTTCTGCATTAAATAATTAATATCGTACCTTTTAAACTTATCATTTAAAAAAAATAGATTTTAATATAAATTTTTTTGTATTTTTGTCGAAAATTTAATATTAACTAATTATAAGGAGGTCTGACATGAAAGGTAATAACAAGAAAAAAGGTAAAAGCATAATATTTTATCTATCAACAACTATTATGGGAGTTGCTTTATTATCTATATTATTACTTGGTGGTGTAATAATAGTTAATTCTAAAAATAATGCTGTTACCCAATTTAAAGAAGCTGCAAATTCATTATTAAGCATGGGAAAAATGCAGACAAATTCTTTAATGAATTCATATGAAACAATAGTAAAATCAGCAATTGAAAATAGTGATTTTAATGCAGAAGATAATTATAAAAAATTACTAGATGATATGAATGTATTAAAACAATGTGATAATACTATATTAGATTTATATTTCGCAAGTGATATTACTGGAATGTATGTAAGCGATATTTTTGAGCAAACAGTTGAAGATAAGAGAGATTTAAGAGAAGATGAATGGTACATTGATGCCGCAACAAATCCTGATACATTCATTATTTCAAGTCCATATGAAGATGCAGTTACAGGTAATTTAATAATTACAATCGATAAAGCTGCAAAACAGGATGATAATTTTCATGGAATTATATCCTTAGACGTATCATTAGAAAGATTGGATAAAGTATTATCAAATCTTGCATATAGTAACACTTCCAGTATTATAGCCGTTGATAATTACGGTGTAGTCCTTTCTCATCCTGATAAAGATAAAATAGGAAGTGAAGACCTTTGGAATGAAGAAGTATTAGAAAATATATTAAATAATGATTCAGGATACTTAGAATTTAAAGAGGATAATATTGATTATAAACTTTATTATGAAACAGAAGAACTTACTGGATGGAAATTGACTGTATTAACTACACAGGACAATTTAATGAGCGAACAGAAAAATATATATTTAGTTTGTGCTATAGTTATGAGCATAATAATTATTATATCTTTATTTTTAAGTTTTACTATATCAAAGAAAGTTTTACATAGTATGAGTGCTTTTAATGATGGAGTCAAAAATGCTGCACAAGGAGAATTTAAAAACATAGAAGCAAAAAGCATTTTAAGCGAATTCATAGATTTTGAGACAAACTTCAATAAAATGGAAGATAAAATTCAAAATATTATCTATGAAGTGAAGAACTCCTCAAAAAAAGTAAATAATAGCGTTAAAAATTCCTTAAACTTAAGTGAAGGAATTCTTGAAGAAATTGTCCAAGTGAATAATACAATAACTGAAATAGCAACTGGTACACAAGAATCATCTGCCAGCTTAGATTCAATATCAGGAAATGTTGAAAATTTATCTAAGGAAATTGATATAATAAAAGATACTACAGCATATGTAAATGAAATGTCCTTAAAAGCAAACAAACTTGCTGAAGATGGTGTTGGAACTGTCAGAACAGTCATGGAAAAATCCCATGCAACAAAGAAAAGTACTGATGAAGTTAGAGAAGTATTTGCTGCTGTTTCTGAAAGTATTATGAAAATAGGAACCATGAACGAATCCATAAAAGATATAACTGAGCAGACAAATATGCTTGCATTAAATGCTGCAATTGAAGCAGCCAGAGCTGGAGAATCAGGAAAAGGCTTCGCAGTTGTATCTGAAGAAATCAGAAAGCTTGCTGAAGAAGCTGCAGAATCTGCTAAAGAAATAGATAGCATAATAAATGAAATAAGAAGTCATGCAGAAATAGTAACGGAAAAAGTTGCAGAAACTTCTAAGAGTGTCGAAATTCAAGAACAAGCTGTAAATCAATCTGAAGATAACTTTATGAAAATAGTGTCTTCAGTTGAAGACTTAGGGCAAAAACTTATAGAAATCAGCAATGGATTAAACAAAGTAGATTACATGAAAAATAATGTAATGGAACAAGTTAACAATTTATCTTCTATAATGGAAGAAACTGCAGCTGGTTCTAAAGAAGTAAGTCTGTCAACTGAAGGTATTTCAGAAAAAACAGAGGAATGTACAAAGCTATTTGATGAATTAAGAAATACAATTATAGATTTAGATGATAAATTATCTGTATTCAAAATTGAATCAAAAGAAGAATAAAATAAAATCATAAAAAATTAAGGAGCTTATCGTTAACAGCTTAAAAGCTAATATACGATAGCTCCTCTTTCAATTATTTTTCAATATAATTAATAACGTTCTTAACTACTAGATTTATACTTCCATCACCATTTCTTATAACTTCAAATTTACTAGAATCATGATATGTATCTTCATTTATATATAAATCAATTTCTTTGTCTATGTTCAATCTAACCCTCTTAAGTTTCTTTTCTACCCACGTTTTATCAATAGCAACTTCATCAGATAATCCATTCTGTTTTATATAATTTTTGAAGTCTTCCTTAGCCTGTGTATCCTTGTCAAACAGTTCTTCTGAAAAATTGTTTATATTAATTGTGTCTTCTTCCTTCAATTTTGTCTTTATAGCAGTTCTTATTTCCTCTGCTTTTCCTGCATCCTGCGTTATATTATTTCTAGTCCAATTCTCAGCAGCTTTTACAAATGCCTTAGTCATATCTCTTTCATTTGTAATAAGTGTAGCTCCAAGAAAGTTATTGATAAAATAATTTGCCCCATATTCATCTTCCTTGCTGTTTTTCTGTTTATCTAAAATCATAAGATTATATTTTTCTTCTTCCCTAATAGGCTTTATAAATGCAGCTTTTTGTATTTTTTGTCCACTCCCTGGAAGTCCTGCTGCCTGTGGAACTATTCCAATTCCTATTTTATTATCAATAAACTGAACCTCATGAGTAAAATTCTTAACATAGTCCATCTTAAGTATACCTATCATAGGTCCCTGATCTGTTGTCAATGATACTATTATTAAATCACCAGCAGGAATATTCACATTTCCTTTCATTATTATAAATAGCTGACTGGCAAGTTCTTTTGATATCTTTATCAAATCATCATCTATTCCATTTAAATAATCCTGCACAACTTCCTTAACAATATTTCTTTCTGGATTAAACCTTCCATACTTAAGCTCATCATCTTTAAAACATTTTTCAATATGTTTATATAAAAATTTATATATATCTTCATCTAAATCTAAGCTATACTCATTTAAAACTGGTTCTTCAGCATTACTGTCTAAAATATGTATTACTGCTTCATTTATATTTATATCATTTATATATTCCAATTATCTCACCATCCATTTTTAATCCATATTAGGTATTATAAACTTTTATCATAATAAAAAAAAGTCTTTCGTATCCATGAAACTTATAAATTTTTTTGCAATAAATGCTTAATTTTATTTTTAAAGTTTTGCTTAATAGGATATAATCAAATTATATATTTATTAACAAAAGAGAGGGTAAAAATGTTTTACGATTATCATATGCACTCATATTATTCCGGTGATTCCATAACACCAATGAAAGACATGATTAATAAATCAATAGAACTTGGACTTAAGGAAATCTGCTTTACTGATCATGTAGATTACGATGTTATTGGAAATCCCAATAACAAAGTAGACTATAAAAAATACCTTGAAGAAATAAATTCATTAACCAAAGAATATTCAGGTCAAATATCAATCAAAAAAGGTATCGAAATGGGACTTCAGCCTCACCTTTTTGATCAATGTTCGAAAGAAATAAAACAATGTGATTTTGACTTTGTAATAGCATCAATACATACTATTAACAGGAATGAGTTATATACAGGTGATTATCATAAAGGAAAGACTCAGCATGAAGCTTATGAAGGTTATTACAAACAGCTTTTAAATTTAGTAAATAACTTCAGCGATTATTCTGTACTTGGGCATGTTGATCTCATCAAACGATATGGTGGCTTTTCCACTATATTAGACGATAATTTATTTCATGATTACTTAGAAGCTATATTGAAGAAGGTTATCCATTGTGGAAAAGGAATTGAGCTTAATACTTCATCTTTTAGATATAAACTTCCTGACCTTACACCTTCAACTAACATTTTAAAAATGTATAAGGACTTAGGTGGAGAAATAATCACTGTTGGATCTGATTCACATAATCCTTCTCAAATAGCTGTAAAATTTGAATATGTGCATGAAGTCCTAAGAAATATAGGTTATAAATATATATGCAGATTCAATAAAATGACACCTGAATTTATTAAAATTTAAACATATAGAAATTGGAGGTATTATAAATGAAGGAATTAGAAACAAGAATTATTGACATTGATGTTGATATTATAAGAAAAATACTTTTGGAAAATAATGCAGTAAAAGTAAAAAGTGAAGATCAAATTAATGACATCTATGATTTTGAAGATGGAAGATTACTATCTCAAAAAGGATATGCAAGAATAAGAACTGTTAATGACAGAATTAATAACAAAACTATAATATTCATGACTACAAAAAAAATGATATCTCAAGAAAGATTTAAAGTTATGGAGGAAAATGAAACTATAATTGATAACAAAGTTATGGGAGAAGGAATTTTCAAATCTCTTGGCCTTATAAAAAAAGAATCCATAAAAAAATATAGAGAAAGTTATAAGTTATTTGATTCCTTAGTTGAAATCGACATTAATGATAAGAGTTTTTGTCCTTTTCCTTATTTAGAGATAGAAACTTCCTCAGAAGAAGAATTAAAAAAAATAGTAGCTATCCTAGGATATACATTAGAAGATACTACTTCTGAAACTATTTATGATATTTTAAAAAAAAGAAATATATCACCTCAAACTAATAATGGAATTTAGAAATATAATTATAAACTAAAATAATTTATTTTAACATTAAATTTACTGGTCATATAAAATTTTTTGTGAAAATAAATAAAAATAACTTCTTCTTAGCAATAATCAGAATAACGAATTGTTACACGAAGAAGTTTTTTTATTGAAAACATGTCAAAGCAATTATTAAGAAACTATATTAGAGCTTAGCATTTTACTAATGTTAAGAAAATCTTATTATGAGTAAAAAAATTAAAAAATGCATTGCAAAAAGCATTAGAAGCTGAAATAAATATTCTATATTATAAAATTAAAGAAGATAAACAGATAATTTTATATATTATCCAGATATTCTTGAAAAAATTCATACTAAAAGGACTCTAGAGTTAATATAATCTTAACAAAAAAGTCCTAATAAATATTTGCTTTATTGCATATTACTGCTATATTTTGATTATAATATACAATATAAGTAATAGAAATATTATTGCATATTATTACAACTTCAGATGAAATTGTTTGATATATTTAAATTCAAAATTTTTGATTATTTCTTAGAATAAGTTATGAATACACAACATTATTTATAGACTGTAGCTATTTAAAACTTATGCTCTTAAACTCTGACTTATCTCCTCTATGATGTGAAATTGAATATTCAAATGGCTGCCCATTATCTAAAAATCCTATCTGCTCTATTTCAAGAATAGGCATAGTATCATCAATATTCAAATATTTCTTGTCATATTCATTAGGGCCTATTGCACGTATTGTTTTATGTGCACTTTTTATTTTCAAATTTAAAGTATTTTCAATATAATGATAAACAGATTTATGTAATATGTCATTTTTAATTCCTGGTATAACACCTATAGGCATATATGTATATTCTACAACTATTGCTTCTCCATTAGCATATCTTGCTCTTATTATATAATAAACAAAATCATCATTAGTCATTTTAAGTTTCATTGCAATTTCATCAGTTGGATGAATTACCTCAAATTTTACTATCTTTGATTCTACCTTCTTATCTTTATTACTTTCTGAAAAGCCGCTAAACTGCTTTGACATACTAAAGCCTTCTACATCTGAATTATCAAAAGCTTTTACAAATGTTCCAGCTCCTCTTCTCTTTATAACAAGCCCTTCATCAACAAGTTCATCTACGGCTTTCTTTATAGTTATTCTACTAACATCATAATATTCACACATTTCTTTTTCTAATGGCAACTGTTCGTTAGGATTATACTTTCCATCAAGTATATCCTTTCTTATATCTTCTGCAATATCTTTATACTTTGACATTAACATTTCTCTCCTCTTTAATATAAATATACCGATATTATAATATTTTTTAATGTTTTTTCATATAGTACTAATTATCTAGTTATAGCAAAATTGGAGGTAATGCCAAATCCTCCAATTTTGTTGTATCATATTATATCTTAATGTATTATTTTCTAACACAATTTAAGATAGCATCTTCTTCTGCCTTAGTATCAGGAACATAGCTCTTTAATAATGTAAAGTTACCCTTTAACTCATATTCACCAAGAGTTGCTGGTATAAATATACTATCACCCATTGCTATCTTTTCTTCACCATTATTATATTTAATTGTTCCTTCACCATCAACACAAGTAAATAAGAAGAATCTATCCTCATCACTTGATTCTTTAACAGATTCTCTAATTTCATATTTTTGAATTGTGAAATATTCACCTAAGCAAAGGTAAGTTTTATCATATCCATCATTCTTTAATGTTATTCCATGAGTATTTTCACCTTTTAATGAAAAATCAATTACATCTAATGCTTTTTCTACATGTATTTCTCTACCTCTATTGTAGTCATATACTCTGTAAGTTGTATCACTGCTTTGTTGAATTTCAGCAATAAGAATTCCTTCACATATAGCATGAACTAATCCACTTTGAACATAGAAAAAGTCACCTTTTTTAACAGGAATTTTATTTAAATATGGTTCAAGATTTTCATCTTCAATAGCCTTTTTGAATTTTTCCTTATCACAGTCTTTTGTTCCAACTATTAATGAAGCACCTTCAGCTGCATCAATAACATACCAAGCTTCAGTTTTTCCTAGATCATTTTCTACTCTTCTAGCATACTCATCATCTGGATGAACTTGAACTGATAACTTATCTTTAGCTGTTATTAATTTAATAAGTAATGGGAAATCTTTTTCAGTGCTGATTTTATTTCCTAAAAGTTTGTGACCAAATTCCTTTATTATTTCATCAAAGCCTTTACCTTTTAATTCTCCATTAACAACTTTACCAGTTCCGTTTTTATGACAAGCAATATCCCAGCTTTCACCAATAACTCCTTCTGGAACATTATCTCTGAACTTTTCTAAGTCATTTCCACCCCATATTCTTTCATAATATAGATTTTCAAATTTAATTGGATACATCTTATTACCTCCATAATATCTAAATTACATATTTTAATGTTTTAATATAAACTAAAATTCACTGCTAAATATTTTTAATGCTTAATTACATTTATTATACGAAAAAATTGAGACTTTTCAACTTAAACCATATAAAAGTTTTCATCAAAAAGTCTCATTATCATTACATTAGCTACTATAATAACCTGCTATTAGAAACCATTGTTTTCAGCAACTTTTTTAATCCATCTTCCTGATTTCTTTATAGTTTTTATTTGTCTAGCTAAGTCAACTGCTATAAATCCATATCTATTTTTATATGCATTAGACCATGACCAACAGTCTATTGGAGTCCATGTATGATATCCGAAACAGTTTGATCCTTCTTCAATACCTTTGTGAAGATATTCTAAATGTTCTTCAAAGAATTCTATTCTGTAATCATCTTCTATTACTCCATCTTTATTGATGTATTTTTCTTCACCTTCAACACCCATTCCGTTTTCTGAAATGTACCAAGGAATATTGTTGTAGTTATCTCTTATGTTGATAGCTATATCATACATACATTGTGGGTAGATTTCCCATCCTCTGTATGGGTTCATTCTTCTTCCTGGCATTTCATAATCATCAAAGTACTTGTTAGGCATCCATCCTTTTGATTCATCAAATGGTGTTTCTTTAGCTTTTGCTCTTCTTGGTTGATAATAGTTTACACCTAAAAAGTCAATTGTATTTTCTTTGATTATGTCTAATTCTTCTTGTGTAGATTCCCATAAAACATTATCTTTCTTTAACACTTCTACTAATCTTGGTGTAAATTCACCTTTGATAGCTGGATCTAAGAATGAGTTATTAAAGAAATCTTCAACAAATTGAGCTGCTTTAACATCTTCTTCATCTTGTGATCTTGGATATGATGGAGTAAGGTTAAGGATTATACATATCTTTCCACCATTCTTGCTGCATTCAGTTTCTCTGAAAGCTTTTATTGCTTTTGCTGATGCTAAGTTTAAGTTATATAAAACTTGTACTGCTTTCTTACCATCTACTAATTTAGGATAGTGGAATTGATATAAATATTCTCCTTCAACAACAACCATTGGTTCATTGAATGTTGCCCAATACTTAACTCTATCTCCGAAAAGTTCAAAACATTTCTTTGCAAATAATGCAAATAAATCAACAACTTTCTTTGATTCCCATCCACCATATTTGTCATATAATTCAACTGGTAAATCAAAGTGATGTAAGTTCATAACTGGAGTTATTCCATTAGCTATTAATTCATCAATTACATCATTATAGAATCTTACTCCATCTTCATCAACTTCTCCAGTTTCAAAATCTTTTATAAGTCTAGTCCATTGAATTGATGTTCTAAAGCTGTTTAAACCTATTTCTTTAACTAATTTTATGTCTTCTTTATAGCTGTTATAGAAATTTGAAGCTACATTAGGACCTACTCCATTAAAGAATGCTTCTGGTTCTATATCAAACCAGTGATCAAAAACACTGTCATGTCTCTTGTTGAATCTTCCTTCACTTTGTGGACCTGAAGTTGCAGACCCCCACCAAAAGTTTTCTGGGAATTTACATTTTAAACTCATTTAACAACCTCCTAAATTTTACATATATATTTTTTATATGAATTTAATGTATTTTTACTTAATTAATTTTACATTTATCATCATAAAACTTAAATATAATCCATTTTTATATATTATTATCATTTGTAATATTATCATTTGTAAATGTTTATATTTTTATTATAATTGTAATTTTACATATAGTCAATAAAAGATATATCTTTATTAATCAAAAAAAATATTTTTTATTCTAAAAATACAATATTTAAATAACTACAGCTTTTATCCTAAACTGCTAATAAACTCAAAAAGCTGTTCTGATGCTATTTGATGATTCAATTTTCCTGGGTGTTTTCTAGCTCCTATTGTTTCTTCAGTAATAGCTGATAATTGAGTTATATACACATTCTTGTCATTATATTCTCTTTTATATTCATAAACTGCATGATAAATATATTCCATCATAGATGTACCAAGCATTCCATATGCCCATATTATCTTAGAATCCTTATTATTTTTTCTTATTTTACATAAAAATTTAATAACTGCTTCTTCAAATCTTTTTACATCATTTTTATTGTAATTTCCATCTTCATCTATGTGCTGTTTAAATTTTTTATTTGTAAATTCATCATTCCATTCTGGTGAAGTAAATGCACTTCCATCGTTAGTTCCTAAATTAACAACTATAAAATCGGGTTTCCATGAATTGAAATCATTAGGTTCCCATGCACCTAACTGCTTATTTCTTTCACCATTTACAACTCCACATATCTGCTCATAATATTTAGGCAATGCATAGTTAGGATTGTTATCCCAGCTGCTTAATACTCCCCATCCACTTTGTGAAATTATTCTAAAATCTGCATCAAATTTTTTAGCTGTTTTTACTGCATAATTATCTATAACACCAAAAAACATAGGAATCCAGTCTTCTTCCTGCTTCGCACCTATAATTCCTTCTCCAGAACTTATACTATCCCCAATGAACTCTATTTTTATTTTTTTATCCTGTATCTCTCTAAATTCTCCATCTGTTCTTAATCCATGTATTAAAAATATACAATTATTATCCTTATTCATAGGCTGAACTTCTTTATATATTCGTACATTCTTTACCTTTTCATTATTCATCCCTCTAAAAATACATATAGAATATGAACCTTTTGTAATCATCTGCCTGCTTATAAATTCTCCATTTATCTCAATACTTATCCATTGTTCATATAAATCATAATCAACTTCAATATCCATCCATAATTCTGATGCCATT
>JBJEJM010000066.1:0-6005 GCA_051878075.1 Clostridium sp.
AAGAAGTATGGATGTGGAGGCAAAATGTCTAAGAAGTAAACAGTATAAGTTACTTCTAATTATGCTAAAGTATACTCCAATGCTAATATCATTAATATATGCGTTAAATACTTTTGCAGCATTTGTAGGTATTGAGATTCCTGCTGCTAATAATATAGCAGGAATGTCTTTACTTACTTGGATATTTATGTATATAGCAACTATAGTATTTAAATTCTGTAGTTATCATAGAATGTTTTTGTATTATATACTAATAGTTGATATAATAAATATTGTAGACTATTATATAGGTATTCCTGTATCAGACTTTTAGTTATTAATGATACACAGTATAATTACAGGTATATCTTTATTTATAGTTTTATTTTTATATTTAAAAATAAGAAAGAAATGAGTAATTAGTTAATAAAAACTACAGATAAAGGATATGAAAAAGTATATCCTAAGACATATAGTGAACAGGTTATTGACAAGAGTTCTGGAAAGAACTTAACAGAAATATTAAATAGTTGTAATATGTACTTTCTGCCATTTTTGGTGGATTTAGGAGATACTAGACTGCAAATTCCTGAAAAATTAAGAAGAAAGGGACTGTATGTTACTTACGAAAATCCCGTTACTAACACAATAACTACAGAACTATACAATTCAGATGAAATAGATAATATTAATTGGGTATAGAACAAAAATTGGATAGAAGTTCCTTTTTAGATTGTGTAGGTTTCTGGAAACAGTACTCATGCAGTAATGAGTCAGAACGCAATAACTCAACTAATATAGGACTTATCTGACAGAATTACCGCTTTAGAAAATGCTTGAATATGGAATTAAAGTTAATAAGAAAATATAGAAATAGTAACTATTGTATAGACAAGTTATACATAGATAATGTATATTTCTCTGATGCTCTTGAAGACCCCGATAGAGGTTTAACTGATACTATGAGTCTTGAAGAGATAAAGAAAGTAAAGATTAAAGGTAACACTTGTATACCTTATGGTACTTATAATATTACATTAGATGTAGTGTCTCCTAAGTTTGGAAGTAAACCTTTTTATAAACAAGTATGCAATGGCAAATTACCTAGATTACTTAACGTAAAGGGATTTGATGGTATTTTGATTCATGTGGGGGATGGACCTAATGGACATAAATTAACTGAGGGATGTTTATTAGTAGGTAGAAATACTATAAAAGGAGGACTTACTGAGGGTAAGAAATACTTTTAGTTACTCTATTAGTAGATGTTAGAAGCTAAGAAGAGAGGTGAAAAAATTACTATAACCATAACAAAATGAGAGAAAGGGATAATAAAGGTAATAAGAGAAGTAGTAAAGGTAGTACTATAAAATGTATAGTACTACTGCTCTTCTTGACACTCTTAGTTTCTTGTAAAACTACTACTAAAATAGTAGAAGTTCCTGTAGAAACTATAAAGAAGGAGTATATAGAATAGATTAAATATGATAGTATTTTCTCTAAGGATAGTATTTATATAATATAGAAAGGAGAGACTATATATAATAATAAGGTATAGTACCTATATAAATACAAGTATCTTAGAGATACTATTAATATAACAGATACTATTCCCAAGATTGTAACAGTTAATACTGTAGAATATACAAATAAATTAACTGCTATATAGAAGGTACTTGTTGCATTGGGAATGGGATTTTTAACATATATATTGTTTTAGATAATATCATTAGTAAAGAAACTATTAAATAAATAAAATTATGGCAAAGTGTTGTAAAGGTAAAGGTAAAGGAAAGAAAGGTAAGTAATAATTAATAATTTATAAGTAATACTTACTAATAATTAGTAATAATCAATAATCAATAATAATCAATAATAATTAGAAAATATATGGAAACTAAAATAAATAATTTATAGGGAATGCAAAACAGTCTTCAAGTATCTATAGTAAAGGATATTCCTGAAGGAGACTTTGAGCCAGGAGTTATATTTTTAATAAAGAATAATACTGAGGAGGATGTTCAAGTAACAGTAATTCCCGCAGGACAAAATGAGTAGATTACTACTACTGTATATTAGGGTTGGAATCCTGAATTAATTAAGAAAATAATAGGTGCTCCATCTGGATTATAGTATGGATATTAATATTATGTATTATGGCAACAGCAATTTTAGGATATAAAACAAAAGGAGGAGGTTCTACAATAGTTAAAGGACCTCTTCCTGAAACAGGTAAAAAAGGATTTTATTATTTTGTTCCTGTATCAGAGGGGGAAGATACTAAATATAATGTATATTAGTGGATAGATAATGAGTTTGTATTAATCTCTTATCAAGATTCTTTAGATGTTAATAAAGTAGCTTATGGAGTAGAGTGGGATATAAATAATCCTTCTCCATTGCTTACTAGAATAGGTAATCTTGAATATCATAAAACATTACCTATACAATCTTAGTTAAGAGGTTGTGTTTGTTAGGGAAGTAAAATTATGTATTATCTTGATGCTAATGATTGGTCTAAAAAAGAAAATGGAGAGCCATCAAGACTTGATGGATATGACGGTACAGTAAGGGTTGAAATTCCTAAGTTTTACTTATGGTCTGAGATTGAAGGAGATATAAGAAGAGTATATATTTCATATAAGAAATTATATGAGTTTTGTATGGAAGTTCCTAATATGGTAATTGACGCTTACAGAAGTACTATATTAAGAAGTGTACCTACAGATATGGGGTATTTATCAACATTACCTGTTAATAGTCCTGTATCTATAGTTAATACTAATACTTATTGTAGAGGAGGAAATAATAATTCTTCTTATGATTAGTACTTAGATACAGATTAGTTTAGAAGTTTATTAGGAAAACCTGCAACACAAATGTCTAGAGCTACTTTTAGGAATTATGCTTTTAATTCTAATACTATACCTTTGTGCTATGAGTATTATAAGGCAGTATTTTATTGGTTATGGGTAATAGAATATGCTAACTTTAATAGTCAAGATACTTATAAAGAGGAATTAACAGAAGAGGGTTATAAACAAGGTGGTATGAGTATTGGTATCTCTAATATAAATAATTAGAGTGAATATAATTCTGCTAATCCTATAGTACCTTGTGGATTTCATAATAATATAGGAAATAATACAGGAATAAAAACAATTCCTTCTTTAGATTATGATTATCAAACAATAGCTATAAGTACTATTAAGGGATATAGTAGAAATACTAATACTTCTTATATGGTAAGCTCTTATAATGGAAATATATTGAATATAACTTATATAGGCAGTACTACACAAAATCTTCTTTATTTAAGTTGGAACTCTTGTACAGGAATAGTTATTTATAGTATAGAAGGATTGTAGGAAGGGCAGTCTATTAAATTTATGAGAAATACTACAACTGTTCTTACAGTGGATGCCGATGGAGAATACACAATTACTTGGAAAGATGATAAAGAATAGACTAACATAAGGAGTAACTTTACAGGAGATTGTAATATAAATATTAGTGTTGTTGAGGCAACAGCTGACGTAGCATCTATTAATAGACCTGCTATGACATCATTTAGATGGAGAGGATTTGACAATACCTTTGGAGATAGTTGGACAAATGTTGATGGAGTAATGATATTTTCTAATACTTCTGATAATTATAATAGTATTTATACTACTACTAATCCTGATAATTTTAAAGATACTAAAGACTACATTTCAGATATGAATTTAGTAGGTTAGGCTATTAGAACTAGCGGATATATTAAAACCTTTGATTTGGGAAATTAGGCTAATATAATCCCATATTCAGTAGGAGGAAATTATAATACTTATAAATGTGATAATTACTATACTTGGAATAATACTACACAAAGCTCTTTTCTGAGCTTGGGTGGCTATGCTTATGGTGGTTCTCATGCTGGCCTGGCTTGCTTCTATTCTGACGCTGCTGTGGGTCGTGCTTATTCCTCTGTGGGCTTTAGAACCTTAAATATAAAATAATATAATATAAAATTAATATAAAAGGGGTATATACTTGTTACAGTTAGCTTTTAGACAGATAAAAAACTCTTATCTGAAATTAGGTAGCAATGCTAATAATGGTTCTAATGATAGCCTAGCTAACTTCAATTCTAACAATGCTGTAGGTAATGCTAATTCCAATGTGAGCTATAGACGTTTTAAATAAAATAATATAAAATATATAAATTGATGTGTAAGTATATATCCTTACCTCTTGGTAAAAAATAAATAAATCGTTTTGAAAAATGTTAGTAGAGAGATGCTGAAAACTTTTAATAAAGAAACGTCTAAAGAAAAAGAAAAGGAAATGAAAAGAAAAGGAAATTTAATGAATAAATTATGTAGCCTAGATAATATAATCTAGGCGGACATTACTGCTAGAAAAAATAAAAAGAAGAGCAGAAAGTATATAAATATGCATGATAAACATCTTTTAGATGAAGATATAAAAATACAGGAAGAATTGTTTAATGGTACTTATAAAACCTCTTAGTATGATAGATTTAAATTATTTTAGAAAAAACTAAGAATAATATATAAATTACCTTATTATCCTGATAGAATAGTACATCATGCTATTATGAATGTAGTAAAGGATTTATGGACAAAATAGTTTATTCCTAATACTTATAGTTGTATAGAAGGAAGAGGAATACATAAATGTTTATTAGACTTAAAAAGGGATTTAAGGAAAACTAGATTTAATGATGACACTAAATACTGTTTAAAGTTTGATATAACTAAATTTTATCCTTCTATAGACCATAATATATTAAAGAAACTATTAGCAAAGAAAATAAAGGATAAAAGATTTTTAGACATTTTATATGAAATAATAGATTCCATAAACAATGCTTACACTACAGAAAAAATAGGAGTGGGTGTTCCTATAGGAAACTACTTATCCTAGTTTTTTGCGAATCTATACTTATCTCCTTTAGACCATTGGTGTAAGGAAGAATTAAAATGTAGATATTATTATAGATATGCTGATGATATTGTTATTTTAAGTAATTCTAAAGAAAGATTAAGAACTATATTTATTGCTATAAAATTATATTTATCAGAAGTATTAAATTTAAAAGTTAAGTCTAATTATCAAATTTTTCCTGTAGAAAGTAGAGGAATAGATTTTGTCGGCTATGTATTTAAACATAACTATATTAAAGTTAGAAAATACATAAAGAATAGGTGTAGGCAGAAAATAAAAAATAAGCATCTAAATAAAATTTAGTTAATTCTGCCTTCATATTTTGGATGGTTTAAACATTGTAATGCAGTAAATTTAAAACATTCTATTATAAATAAATTAAGAATTAAATATAATATAAATGATACATATAATAAAGAATCTTCTATTAAAAATAATAGACAACATAGATGCAGGAAACTCAAATATTACTGAGTAGGAAGCTTTTGAGATAGTTGATATTATTAAAAGATATACTGATGCTACTCAGTATTATAATAGAACTCAAGCTGCAAAATATCTTAATTGCAGTGTATAGTCTTTTGATTTATATAGAAAAGAAGGTAAGATTTCTGAAGGAACTAAATAGGCGGGAGGAGTTAGATAGTGGACTAAGAAAGAATTAGATTAGTTTATAGAGAAGAATAAGAAGTATTAATAAATAAAAGTATTATAGTTCTTTTGTTTTCATAATAATTGTTTTAATTAAAACCCTTGTGTATCAATAAGATATGCAAGGGTTTATTATTTTTAGGCAGTTTAATAAAAATGTAGTACCTTTGCACCTGTAAGCTTACAAAATAAAAGAATAATAAAACAAGAAAATATTGTTTAACCTTAAAACTTTAATACTATGGAAATTGTTGAGAAAGTAAAGGAAATAGAGAAAGAACCTACTAAGGAATATGCTTCTAAGAGTGTAGCTGGTACAGGTTTAGGTCTTGGTATAGCAGGTACAGCATTAGGTCTTTTAGCACTTAATAGAGGTGGCTTTGGTCTGTTTGGCAATGGTTGGGGACATAATTATGGTATGC
>JBJEJM010000067.1:0-2342 GCA_051878075.1 Clostridium sp.
TACTCCTGCACTATTTAAAAAGCTTTCTCTTGTCCATTCTGAAGAATCATCTGGTATAGATGCAAAATCCATTTTTAATGTATTTAATGATGCCATTGCAATTGCTCTATCATTTGCACCATTTCCTGATGTGTCACCTGGTTTACAATTTAATTTTGTAGGATCATCAATCAGTTCTTTATTTACTGTAATATTTTTAGCACTTATGGCATTATCTGAATTTGTACCCTTTACTATAAATATCAAATTATCTGATACAGTATTTTGATCATTAACACTTCCTGTCTGTATAGCATTCATTGTATATGCTAATGATGCTGCTATTTTATCAAGCTGATTCATATAATATTTAATATTATCCTGAACACTCTGATTACCAGCTATTTCACCCATAACTTTATCATTAAGAGGAGATACATTGTTTATTCCTGGTTTATTTTTATAGGTATTAAAAATAGTTTTTTCTAAATTAACTAAATCATCACTAGTATTTAATTCATAAGTTGATCCATCTACTAATGTTGTATTACCAACTACAAGATTTCCTTCTTTGTCTCCTATAATGATTCTACATTGATTAAACTCATCAGCAAGTTTCTGTAATTCATCCTTTTCACCTTTAATTGTGACTTCAACAGCTTCTACAGATTCATCTCCAAGTTTATTATATTGTAATTTTAATTGATATTCTGGATTAGCCTCTGTTCCTGCATTGACTACTTCTGCAGATTTTACTGTTGAAAATCTATTGAAACTTGTATCATTAGGATCTGCATTTACTAAATTTAAATTGTCGTATTCTGGAGAATTAAGATCAATAGCATTTAATTTTTGTTTGTCTATATTTATTCCAAACTTAGAACTTAATTCATCAAGTAATAAATCTCTTGAATCCATTAAATCATTTGGTGATTGGCCTAATGCTGTAATTCTTCTTATCTGAGCATTTAAGTCATTTATCTGATCTAAATATCCATTAATCTCCAATACATATGTTTTTAATTCATCTTGTGCATTATTTAATTGTTTTTCAAGCTGATTATATGTGTAATTTAGTGTATCTGACAATGTTAATGCATTCTGTAAAACAACAGCCTTAACATCTGTTTTTTCTGATGCACTACTTAATGACTGAAGCGAATTATAGAATTTACTCATTAAACCTTGAAGTCCTGTGTCTGATGTTTCTCCTATAATATCCTGCACCTTGCTTAAATAACTTTGTTGTGAAGTTGCAGTTCCAAGAATACTATTCTGTTCTCTATATTGAAAATCAATAAATTCATTTCTTATTCTCTGAATTGTTGTTATCTTGGCACCTGTACCGATCTGCCCTGCAATACATGAATCAAATTTTGACGTTCCACCAAATGGCCTAGTCGTTTCTATAACCGCTCTCTGCCTTGAAAAGCCTGGTGTACTTGCATTTGCTATATTATGTGCACTTGTATTTATATTTCCTTGTTGTACATTTAAACCTCTTTTTGCAATTGTAAAAGTATCAAACAATCCCGCCATTTTTTTACCTTCTTTCCATTGTAATACACTTATTTAGATATACTTCCATATGAATTATATGTCTTTATCTCTCTGCTTGGATTCATCATTTCTAATACTTTAGCATTTAAGCTTATCTGCTGTTTTATAAGTATATCATTAGTTTCTTTTTGAAATATAACCTTCCTTAGGATTTCCGATAAAGAATTATAAGTATCTGTGAGTTGTTTATTGTTAGCTTTGCTTATAAAATCCTTTATACTGCCTCCTCCAAGCAATTTTCTTCTTGCTACTTCATCCTGAGCAATTTTTTTGCTATATTCACCAAGCTTTTCTACAATGCCCTCTAATCCAAAGGCATCCTTTTTAATTATCATTTCCTTCTGAACCTCTAAAAGAACTAGTAAATGTTCTAAATTACCTTGTTGATTTTTTATTAATTCTATAAGTTCATTTATCATATAATTAAATTATTCTCCCTTCATTGAATTCAACATACTCATTGCAGTAAGTCTGGCATCTATATTATAAGTTCCACTTTCAACCTTTGATTTAATTTCTGCAACTTTACGCAGACTGCTAATACTATTATCCATTGAATAATCTTTTAGACTTCTTCCCAAAGATGAGATTTCAATGGTATCACAATCTCTTGATTTATCTATATTTTTAACAGTTTTACCTGAATTTGAATTATATGCAGTTATAAAAGATTGTCTATTTATTTTATCAATACTCATAATTATTACTCCATTCTTTTATCTGTTAATATATTTATCGTACAGATTTTAATTTAGTTTATAGTTATTATTTTGTAACATATATGTTATATAATCAATATTTAA